>CAYTBD010000180.1:0-5557 GCA_964435755.1 uncultured Rhodobacterales bacterium | reverse complement strand
GGATTTCCGGAATGTCATCCTCATCATGACCTCCAACGCGGGGGCGGCCGAGCTTGCGAAATCCGCGATCGGCTTCAATCGCGACCGCCGCGAGGGCGAGGACACCGCCGCGATCGAGCGGACGTTCACGCCGGAGTTCCGGAACCGTCTCGACGCGGTCATCTCCTTCGCTCCGCTCGGGCGCGAGATCATCCTCCAGGTGGTCGAGAAGTTCGTCCTCCAGCTCGAGGCGCAGCTGATGGACCGGAACGTGTCGATCGAACTCACCAAGCCCGCCGCGGAGTGGCTGGCCGAGAAGGGCTACGACGACAAGATGGGCGCCCGCCCGCTCGGTCGCGTGATCCAGGAGGAGATCAAGAAGCCTCTGGCCGAGGAGCTCCTCTTCGGGCGGCTCGCGAAGGGCGGTGTCGTGAAGGTCGGCCTCAAGGACGGCAAGCTGGATCTCAAGATCGAACCGCCCGAGGCGCGACGGCTCTCGTCCAAGAAACCGCCGCTTCTGACAGCGGACTGATCCCGAAAGCCCCCGCCCCGGCGGGGGTTTTTCGTTGACGGCCGCCGGATCCCGCCGTCGCTCAGTCCGGCCAGGCGAGGTCGGGGCCGGTCCGGAAATACGACACGTTGTTGGTGAAGACGCTCGCGGGGTCGAGCCGGATCAGGCGCCCCGCCGGGTCGTCGATCCGGGCTACGGTCTCGATGAACCACGGGTTCCAGCTGCCTTCGTCGGGACCGAGGTACTTGACGAGAAGCCGCCGGAAAAGCGCGGGGTCCATCGGTTCCACGGTCGCCCGGCCGCGAAGCCCCAGGTGGGCGAGAATGCCGCCCGCGTTGTCGTAGTGCACGATCTCCACCGCGCAGCGCGGATCGGCCGCGAGACGGCGGACGGAGCTTCCGTCTGCCGAGCCGAGCATCCAGAGCGCGCCGCTCTCCCACAGAAACCAGACCGGCGCGTTGCGCGGCCCGTCGTCCGAGACGGTCGCGAGGGTCGCCATGAGCGGCTTCGTCAGGATCAGGTCCGGGTCGAACGGGCGTCCCACGCTATCGCTCGGTCAGCTTGAGCTCGATCCGCCGGTTCTGCGCCCGCGCCTGCGGCGTATCCGCCGGGTTCACCGGGCGGTATTCCCCGAAACCCGTCGCGGCCAGCCGCTCCGGCGGGAAGCCCAGCGCACCGACCATGAAGCGGAGGACCGACAGCGCGCGGGCCTGGCTGAGTTCCCAGTTGTCCGCATAGGCGCCGCCGGACACCGGCACGTCATCGGTATGGCCGTCCACGCGCAGGATCCAGTCGATGCGCTCGGGTATGCGGTCCGAGACGCCGAGAAGCGTATCGGTGACCTGAGCGATCTGCGCACGCCCCGCCGGCAGGAGATCGGCCGATCCGCTCGGGAACAGGACCTCGGACGAGAACAGGAACCGGTCTCCCACGACCTGGATCCCCGCCACGTCGCCCAGAACCGCGCTCAGTTCGCCGAAGAACTCCGACCGGTAACGCTCGAGGTTCTCCGCCTCTTCGGCAAGCCGCCGCGCCTCTTCCTCGAGCCGCAGGCGTTCGGCTTCCTCGAGCTCCGCCCGGCGGCGTTCCTCGGCCGCGGCGCGGGCCAGCGCCACGTTGAGCTGGGAGCCCAGCGACTCGATCATCACCTGCGCCGCATCGTCCCGCTCGGACGCGTCGTCGAGAAGCGACTGAAGCGAGCCCAGCTGCTGGCGCAGCGCCGCGACCTGTTCGTTCAGCGCCTGCACCCGGCGCTGGCTGGCCGTGGACAATTCGCGTTCGTCGGCAAGCTCGGTCTGCGCGGCGGCGAGCAGGGCGGCGCGCTGTTCGGCCTCCGTCATCGCCTCGGTCGCCTCGGTCTCGGCCGCGCGCTGCGCCGCGACGGCCGCGGCGAGGCGTTCGCGCAATTCCTCTTCGCTGCCCGCGGCTTCGCGAAGGGCCGCGAGGTCCTCGCGCAGGGACGTCAGCGTTTCGGTCGTCTCGTCGTTGGTCGCCAGCGCGGCGGCGAGCCGTTCGGTCAGGTCGTCCTCGGCGGCACGGGCGGCGGCGAGAAGCGTCAGCGTCTCCTCGGCCCTCTGCCGCTGCTCCTCGAGGGCGAGCGTCATCGCGGTGAGTTCGGCATCGGCGTTCTGCAGCCTCTCACGCAACGCCTCCGCCGCCGCGGCCTCGGCCAGCCGTGCCTGTTCCTCCTCGGTGAGCGCCGCCTCCGTCTGCGAGAGACGCCGGCGCAGCTCTTCGGCCGCGGCAAGCTCCCGGAGACGCGCCGCCTCGGCATCGGACAGGGCCGTCTCGGCCTCGGACGCCGCGGTCCGGGCGGCGGTGAGCTGGTCTTCGAGCTGGGCGCTGGCGGCCTGCGAGGCCTCGAGGCTCGCCAGCGCGTCGGCAAGCGAGGTCTCGCGGTCGCTGACCCGGTTCCTGAGATCGGCCACCAGCGCCTGCAGCGCCTCGCGGCGGGCTGCGGCCAGACGGGCCGCCTCGGACTGCGCGTCGATCTCGTCGCGCGCCTGTGCCACGGCGAGTTGCAGCGCGTCGCGTTCCGAGACCAGTTCGTCGACCTCGGAGGCCAGCGCCTCGCCTTCGGCGACGGCGGTGTCGCGTTCCACGAGGAGCGAGGCGACCCGCGCCTCGAACGACGTGATCTGCGCGTCGCGCTCCGCGATCGCGGCCTCCTGCGACTCGATCTGACCTTGCAGGGCGGAGATCAGGGCCGACTGCTGGTCGGCGGCGTCCCGCGCCTCGTCGAGCGTCGCAGACAGCCGCGTCGTCTCGTCCTCCAGCCGGGCCACCGCCTGCTGTTCGAGCCCGAGCGCCATGGCGAGGCTGTTCACCTCCGCCGCCAGCGCGTCGAGTTCGGTCTCCTGTCCGGAGATCTCCTCGCGCAAGACGAACTGGACGATCATGAAGATCGTGAGCACGAACATCAGGACGAGCAGAAGCGCGGTCATCGCGTCGACGAAGCCCGGCCAGATCGTGTTGGAGACCCGGTTGGTGGAGCGGCGGGTCAGGGCCATCTAGCCGCTCCGGCGCGCGGCGAGGGGAGGCGCGCCGTCCTTTCCGATCTGCTTGACCGCACGGGTGAGCTGCGCGAGGTCGGAGCGCAGCTCCGCGATGGATTCCTGGCGGCCTGCGGACATTTCCTCGAGGATGCGCAGAAGCTGCACGTCCATCGACCGAAGCCGCATCCGGCTTTCGGCGTCGACGCCCTGAACGCCGCTCTCGGGGCGGGATTCGAGAAGATCGACCATCCGCGACTGACCGTCCGCGATCCGCAGGAGGATCGCCTGCGCATCGGCGTCCGACTGAAGCTGCTCGGCCAGCTTCTCGACCGCCCCCGCGAGCATGTGAACCCGGTCGTCCATCATCGACCGGCTGGCCTCGGCGCTTTCGAAAAGCTCGCGCAGGCCCGACATGTGCTCGGCCATGTACTCCAGCGAGGAAATCGCGGCGGACTGCTCCCCGCTGCCGTCGCCGTCGGCGGCGAAGCCAAGGCGCGTGATCCCCGACAGCCATTCCTCCAGTTCCCGGTAGAAGCGGTTCTGACCGTGGCCCGCGAAAAGCTCCAGCAGGCCCACGACGAGCGAGCCCGCAAGACCCAGAAGCGAGGAGGCGAACGCCACGCCCATGCCGCCGAGTTGCGCCTCGAGACCGCTCATCAGCCGCTCGAAGACCTGGATGCCGCCCTCGTTCTCCTGCGGGGCGAGGCTTCGGATCGTGTCGACCACCGCGGGCACGGTGGTGGCGAGACCGTAGAACGTGCCGAGAAGACCAAGGAAGATCAGAAGGTTGGTGATGTAGCGGGTGATGTCCCGCGCCTCGTCGATGCGGGTGGCGACGGAGTCGAGGATCGACCGAGAGGACGAGGAGCTGATCTGCATCCGCTTGCCGCGCGTGCGCAGAAGGGCGGCGAGCGGTGCGAGAAGCCGTGGCGCCCGCGTCATCTGATGGCCGGGCCTGTCGGCCGCGAAGCCTTCGATCCAGCTGACCGAGCTTATCAGTTGAAAGACCTGCCAGAAGGTCGCCAGAACGCCGATCACGAAGACCAAGCCGATGAACCCGTTGAGATACGGGTTGGCCAGGAAGACGGGCGCGACCTGAGGATACGCGATGTAGGCGCCGACGCCGACGAGCGCCAGAACGATGATCATGATCGTGATCTGACGTACCGGCTGAGAAAAATGACGCCCGGCCTCGCGATCGGAAATGTCCATGCCGGACCTGTCCTGACGCAGTTATTGTTGCGCGCCAGAATAGGCGTTGCGGCGCAGCATCACAACCTAAGTTTCAGGCCGCAAGTATCCGTACCCGCTGGGCAAGCCAGGCGAGCTCCGCGTCCTCGATCCCGAGTTCGGCGAGGTGCGCGACCGTGTTCCAGAGATACTCGGTATTGGGCCCCCTGCCCCCGACCGCCCCGGCGATGATCCGGGCCTGGGTTTCGAGATCGAGCCCGCCGCAATACTGCACATGTCCGGTATCGACGACATAGGTCACGGCCTCGACGCGGCGTCCGTCCGCGAGGTCGAGCGCATGGATCTCCTCGACATAGGCCGACGAGATGAGTTCGCGTTCGCGCAGGTACGCGAGGGTTCCTCCCTCCTCTCCCGGCGTGACGCGGAAGCCCAGGCCCTGGCACGAGGCCCCCGGGTGCGGGTCGAGCGCCAGAACGAGGCCCGGCGCATCGGCCGTGCCGCGATGGTGGACCGACCGCATGCAGAAGGTCCGCGCAAAGCCCGGCAGCGTCGCGAGCACGCGCTCGGCCGCATCGAAGCCGGGGTTCCACATCAGCGACCCGTAGCCGAAGACCCACAAGGCGCGGTCCGTCATCTCTGGCCCTCCTGTGCCGCCCCCTGTAAACACCAGCCGAGATCAGGGAACCACCCCCATGCGAAAGCTTCTCGTCATCGTCGTGATCCTCGCCC
Organism: uncultured Rhodobacterales bacterium; assembly: GCA_964435755.1. Lineage (GTDB taxonomy): Bacteria > Pseudomonadota > Alphaproteobacteria > Rhodobacterales > Rhodobacteraceae > DAINOF01. Next base: position 652 of record CAYTBD010000180.1, on the reverse strand, counting down.
TCGGCTTTGCGGGCTACTGGTTCGCGGGAGCGCGCGGGATCGAGGCGGGGCTGCGGACCTGGTTCGAGGCGCGGGCGTCGGAGGGATGGCTCGCGGAATACGGCGGGCTTGGGACGGCGGGGTTTCCCGGACGCTTCGAGACAGTGCTGAGCGACGTGATGCTCGCCGACCCCGACACCGGCGTGGCGTGGACCGCCCCGCGCTTCGCGATTCTCGCGCAGAGCGCGCGGCCCAACCGGATAACCGCGATCTGGCCGGACAGGCAGACCGTCGCCTCGCCCTTCGAGCGCATCGATATCGGCTCGGAGCGCTTCGACGCCAGCATCGAGTTCGTCCCGGGGCCGAGCCTCGAACTCCGCGCGCTCGAGACGGACCTCGCGGCGCTGACGCTCGCGTCGACGGCGGGATGGCAGACGCGGCTGGAGACCGGACATCTCTCGGCCCGGGCCTCGGATCTCGGGGAGCACACCTACGACATCCGCTTCGAGGCGTCGGACGTTACGCCGCCCGCTGGCCTCCGGCGCGACCTCGATCCCGCGCGCCTGCTGCCCGACGTGATCGGCGGGCTCACGGCAGAGGCGATCGTGACCTTCGACGCGCCATGGGACCGCTTCTCGCTGGAGGACGCCCGCCCCCGGATAGCCGCGCTCGA
>CAYTBD010000179.1:1529-5574 GCA_964435755.1 uncultured Rhodobacterales bacterium | reverse complement strand
TGATCGTGCCGAGGAACACCGCGAGGTAGATCACCCAGACGATCGTCAGCCAGAGATCCACGTACCACTCGGGCTCGGCGTATTCCTTCGATTGTGTCGCACCGAGCAGATAGCCCGTCGCGGCGAGCACGATGAAGAGCTGATAGCCCCAGAAGACGAACCAGGCCGCGTTGCCGCCCCACAGGCGCGCGGCCGAGGTGCGCTGGACCACGTAGAAGGAGGTCGCGATCAGCGCATTGCCGCCGAAGGCGAAGATCACGGCCGATGTGTGAAGCGGGCGCAGGCGGCCGAAGTTCATGTAGCCCTGTGCCCATTCGAAGTTGAGACCGGGGAAAGCGAGCTGGAAGGCGATGAAGACCCCGACAAGGAATCCGACGACGCCCCAGAACGCGGTGGCGATCACGCCCGCCTGAATCACATCGTCCATATAGCCGGCGTCGGGGACCGGCCGCGGCTCACCCACCCGCCGGAGCGTCCATAGAAACATGCCGCCGGCGACCAGCATGATGATGATCGCGTGGATCATGTACGGCACATCGCGCGCAAAATTCGCTGCAATCGCAGCAAGGAGCGCGACAAGTCCGAGCACGATCAACTTGACGTAATCCCACATCTCTCGAATCCCTTTACGTTGTTCCGGGCCACGACAGAACGGAATCCGAGCCCGGTTCGACAGGCTTCTGAATGCGGGGACGCCGGTGAAGCCGCCTTGATCTGGGTCAAAGGCGCGAGAGACTTTGATTGACCAAGGTCAAGGCGGTGCCAAGCGAGCGGGAGGATGATCGCCGTCGCACCGCAGCCAGGGGATTACAGAAATGGACTACAAGACAATCGTCACCATCGTCCGCGACTATGAGACCGAGCAGTCCGTTCTCAGAGCCGCCGCAGCGATGGCCGATGCTCGCGATGGACATCTGACGGTGGTGTGCCTCGGGATCGACCGAACCCAGCCGGGAGCCTATTACGCGGGCGCGAACGCGATCGCGCTTCAGCAGACGCTTGCCGAAGCCCAGGCCGAGGCGCAGGCGGTCGAGGAGAAGGTACGCGAGGCGCTCGGCTCCTGGCCGGCGAGTTGCGAAATCATAAGCGTCACGGCGCAGATCGGCGCCGTCGGCCCGCTCGTCGCGGATTTCACCCGGCTCGCCGACCTGTCCGTTCTGCTGAAGCCCTATGGCGACTCACGCTCTGTCGAGGACGTGGCGATCGTCGAGGGCGCCCTGTTCGGAAGCCGCACGCCGGTGCTCATCCTGCCGCCCGGCATGGACACCGCGCCCAAGCCGGAATCAGCCGTGATCGCATGGAACGAGAGCATTGAGGCCCTGACCGCGGTACGCGCCGCGCTGCCGATGCTGAAGGCGAGCAAGACCGTCAATATCGCGATCATAGACCCGCCCTCGCACAGTTCCGACCGGTCTGATCCGGGGGGCGCCTTCGCCGAGATGCTTGCCCGTCACGGCCTCCGCCCGGACATCGCGGTTCTCGCGAAGACGATGCCGCGCGTCTCGGACGTGATCTGCCGGCATGTGCGCGACATCGGAGCCGATCTGGTCGTCATGGGCGGCTACGGTCATTCGCGTTTCCGCGAAGCGATCCTCGGCGGCGCGACGCGCAACATGCTCGAAATGGCGGAAGTCCCGCTCTTCATGGCCCACTAGGCCAGAACGCCACCGTCCGTATCGTCCCCGGTCTCGGCCATCAGCCGGTCGACGCTGGGGATCAGAATCTGCCGTTTGCCCTCGAGCTCGATCACTCCCTCCCGCTTGAGGGCCGAGATCTGCCGGCTCACCGTCTCAAGCGTCAGCCCCAGATAGTCCGCCATCGATTCGCGCGTGAGCGGCAGGTCGATCTGGATACGGCCATCGCTCATGCGGGACTTCGCCGAGGTGTCGCGCCGCGCGATGATGGCGAGCAGGCTCGCGATCTTCTCTCGTGCCGTCTTCCGGCCGAGCAGAAGCATCCATTCCCGCGCCGCGTCGAGCTCGTCGAGCGCCATCTCGAGCAGCCGCTGACCGATATGCGGCGTCGTCAGCATGAGCTCTTCGAACTGGCGTCTGCGGAAGCAGCAGAGGGTAACGGGCGCGATCGCGGTCACGTCGTAGGCCGCGACCTCGCGGCCCGGCCGGCCGACGAAATCCGACGGCAGGAGAAGACCCACCATCTGCGTGCGCCCATCCTCCATCGCCTGGGTCAATGTCGCGACTCCGGTCACGACGGAGGCCACGAAATCCATCTTGTCACCGGACCACAGGATGTTCTGCCCCGCGTCGAAGCTTCGGTAGAACTTGATTTGCTCGAGCTGCTGAAGCTCGTCCGGTTCGCACCGCGCGCAGACCGCGCGATGGCGGATCGGGCAGTCGCTGCAACTCTTGAGATCGAAGACCGTTCTGTTCATCCGCATTTCCTACCCGCTTGATGTGGATCAAAGCGGGATCCCTGTTCGCCTGTCAACGCTACTTGACATGAGTACGCTCTCGCAACTCCGCAAACTCGGTCTTTTCGACGCACGTGTCCCACGCTACACGAGCTATCCGACCGCCAATCATTTCTCGTCTTCGGTGGGGCCCGGGCAGTTTTCCGACTGGCTCGCGGCGGTTCCCCAAGACGAAGGCGTATCGCTCTATATCCATGTCCCGTTCTGCCGCAGGCTGTGCTGGTTCTGCGCCTGCCGCACACAGGGGACGAGCACCGCGGCACCCGTACGCGCCTATCTGGACACGCTCAAGTCCGAGATCAACATGGTCGCGGACGCCTTGCCCGACGGCATCCGGCTGAAGCGCCTTCACTGGGGCGGCGGCACGCCGACCCTGATGGAGCCGGACATGATCGCCGAACTGGCGGGGCTCGTCGCGGAGCGTCTCCCGTTCGACGACGACCACGAGTTTTCCGTCGAGATCGACCCCAACGAGATCGACGAGGCACGACTCGACGCGCTCGCCCGCGCGGGGCTCAATCGGGCGAGCATCGGCGTTCAGGACTTCGATCCGACCATTCAGGAGACGATCGGTCGCCCGCAGAGCTTCGCGATCACCAAGGCGGCGGCCGACGGACTGCGGGAGCGCGGCATCAGGAGTCTGAACATAGACATCCTCTACGGCCTGCCCCACCAGAGCGAAAAGCGCATCTCCGAAAGCGTGCAGCAGGTTCTGTCGCTGTCGCCCGACCGCGTGGCGCTCTATGGCTACGCGCACGTCCCCTGGATGGCGCGGCGTCAGTCGATGATCCCGACGGAGACGCTGCCTTCGCCCGAGGAGCGTCTCGGCCTCTACGAGACCGCCCGCAGACTGTTCGTCTGGGACGGGTACCGCGAGATCGGGATCGACCATTTCGCACGGCCGGGAGACGGTCTCGAAGTGGCCGAGCGGGAAGGGCGGCTTCGGCGCAACTTCCAGGGATATACCGACGACAGCGCGGCCGCGCTCATCGGCATCGGCGCATCCTCGATTTCCCGCTTCCCGCAGGGCTTCGCGCAGAACAACGCCGCGACGTCGGGCTATCAGGAGGCGATCAGGGCCGGCCACTTCGCGACCGCCCGCGGTCACGTCTTCACGCGGGAGGATCTGATTCGCGAGGCGATGATCGGGGCGCTGATGTGCGATTTCCGGATCGATTTCGGCAGGATCGCCGGGCAGTTCGACATCAGCTCGGCCGATGTGGCGTCACGCCTGGACGGGATAGACGATGTATTCCCGGGAATGCTGGCGCATGAAACGGACGCGATAGAAATACGCCGGGACGCCCGGCCGCTGGCCAGGATGATCGCCCGGTTCCTTGACGCCTACGCCGTCAGCCAAACCGGGCATTCCGCCGCCATCTAGGGCGTCAGCGCCAGTCGAAGAACCCCTCGCCCGCCTCTGCGCGCAGATCGCGCGCCATCTCGCCGCCGAGCGCCGCGCCATCCTCGATCGGGGCCGTCCGGTCGTCGGTCAGAACCTCCGAACCGTCGGGGCGCAGGATCTCGCCGCGCAGGCGCAAGGTGGCGCCGTCAAGCTCGGCAAGACCCGCGATCGGCGTCTCGCAGGAGCCGTCGAGCCCCTCGAGAAAGGCG
>CAYTBD010000179.1:0-1519 GCA_964435755.1 uncultured Rhodobacterales bacterium | reverse complement strand
GAGAAGTCTCGCCGCCAGCGCACGACCGATCTCCGGCCCATCCTCGACGGCGCCGGAGTCCTCGTCGGAGAGCGCCTCGGATCCGTCCGTGCGAAGGATCTCCCCCCTCAGCCGGATCGAGCCGCCGTCGAGTTCGGCGAGCCCGGCGATCGGCGTCTCGCACGACCCGTCGAGCGCAGCCAGGAAGGCGCGTTCGGCAGCGAGGCGCTGCCCCGTCGCGGTATCGTGTATCGCTTCGAGCAGGGCCGCGGCGCGGCTGTCGTCCGATCGCCGTTCGATGCCGATGGCGCCTTGCGCGACGGCGGGCAGCATCTCGTCGGGCCGGATCGCCGATGCCGCGACGTGCGCCATGCCAAGACGGTTCAGCCCGGCCATCGCGAGAAAAGTGCAGGCGGCGACACCGTCCTCCAGCTTCCTGAGCCTCGTCTGGACGTTGCCGCGGAACTCGACGACTTCGAGATCGGGCCGGCGGTTCAGAAGCTGCGCCTTGCGGCGGAGGCTCGACGTCCCGACCTTCGTCCCCGGTTCGAGCGCCGACAGGTCCGGCGCGGTCGGCGAGACGAAAGCGTCGCGCACGTCCTCGCGCGGAAGGTAGCAACCGAGCGTGAGGCCCTCCGGCTGATCCACCGGCATGTCCTTCATCGAATGGACGGCGATGTCGATTCCGCCCGACAGCATCTCCTCCTCGATCTCCTTGGTGAACAGGCCCTTGCCGCCGATCTCCTTCAGCGGACGATCAAGAACCCTGTCGCCGGTCGTCTTGATCACGACGATCTCGAACGCCTCCTCCGGCAGATCGAAGGCCTCGGCGAGGCGGTGGCGGGTCTCGTTCGCCTGCGCGAGGGCGAGCGGCGAGCCGCGGGTTCCGATGCGGAAGGATTTGGCGGGGGAGGGAAGATCGAGAGCCATTCCCGACCTTTAGCCGTGTCGTGACGCGCTGACAACGCCCATTGTATTGACATTCGGACACTGGCGCGGGACGACCGTAAACGAATGATTAGACGGGGAAAACGATGGCCGACACCAAGAAGCTGATGCGGGCGCTCGCGGGCGAGGTTCTTCCGGTTCCCCCGATCTGGATGATGCGGCAGGCGGGGCGCTACCTGCCCGAGTACCGCGCGACCCGGGCCGAAGCGGGCGATTTCCTCTCGCTGTGCTACAATCCGGACCTCGCCGCCGAGGTGACGCTCCAGCCGATCCGGCGCTACGGCTTCGACGCCGCGATCCTTTTCGCCGACATCCTGCTGATCCCCGACGCGCTTGGCGCCGACCTCTGGTTCGTGACCGGCGAGGGGCCGCGCCTGTCGACCATCACGTCCGAAGAGGACTTCGCCAAGCTCAAGGGGCCGGGCGACATCCACGACCACCTCGCCCCGATCTACGAGACGGTGCGGATTCTCTCGCGCGAACTGCCGCGGGAGACGGCGCTCATCGGATTTGCGGGCGCCCCCTGGACGGTGGCCACCTACATCATCGCTGGACGCGGGACCCCGGACCAAGGGCCGGCGCATACGCTGAA
>CAYTBD010000178.1:0-5624 GCA_964435755.1 uncultured Rhodobacterales bacterium | reverse complement strand
CTGCGCCGAGAGAAGCGGAGCCAGCGGCTCCTGCGCGGGCTTCGTCGTGAAGCCCTCGCCGGGCCGGATGAATCCGGTGGTCTTGTAGAACGCCGGCATGATGGTGCCGTCGTAGACGTTCTTGGCATTCGCCACGATGCCGCGCAGGTCGGCCTCGGTCCAGCGGTCCGCCACGCCGTCGAGGGACGGGCCGACGTTGCCGTGCCACTGCACGTCGGCGACCATCTCGCTGACCGAGTGGCAGGCGACGCAGTTGCCGAGCGCCCGGCTCGAAAACACCTTGCGCCCCTCGGTCGGATCGCCGGCCTGCGCCGACAGCGGCGCTTCGACTTCGCCGTATTCGCCATACACGACGTTCTCTGGTGCGACCACGTCCGACGACGCCGCCGTCGCGACAAGTGTCAGACCGATCGCTGCAGCAATTACTCTCATGTCTCCTCCCATGGGCCACCGCCTCTTATTGCCGTATACCGTAGCGCACCGTTCATCCTGAACGCAACATCAAATTCGGTTTTTTGAATTTACCGGCTCGGGATCGCGCTCCTATTCGAACGAGCCGTCGGCCCGCTCCCTGATTCTCCGCGCATGATAGCGTTGGAAATCCTCCTCGGATTGATCGAGATAGCGCTCCTCCTTCACCCAGGTCAGCATGTCGAGGGTCGTGCCCGGCCCGAAGGCGCCCGGCATGACCGAGACCGCCTGCGCGACGGCGGACTGCGACGGGTCGAGTTCGGGCGGCAGGAAGATGATCGTGGGCGTGAACATCACGCCCCACTTTCGCGCCGCCGCCTTCTCCGACAGCACATCGCCATCGGTGTCGACGATCTCGGTATCGCCGTGAAGGTTCAGCTGCACGGGAAAGTAATCCTCGCGCAGCAACGCCTGGATGCGCGCGTCGGGGAAGGTCTTCTCGTGCATTTCGGTGCAGTAGATGCAGCCGCGCTGCTCGACCATCAGCACGAGGCGCTTTCCCTCAGCCTCGGCGTCGGCGAAATCCTCCTGAAGATCCTTGAAGGTGATCCGGAACCAGTCCGGCTTGTGCAGACCGTCGTCCCCGAGCTCCGCGGCGGCAAGCGGCGCGGCGATCAGAAGCGCCGAGAAAGCGATGACAAACCTTTTCAACATGACGTCCTCCCTTAGCCGATCTGGGGCCAGAACATGACCATCCAGTTGGCGATGTAGTTGATGGTATTCGTGGCGATGAGCAGCGCGAAGACGACGAGGAGCCCGCCCATCGCCTTCTCGATCTTCGGCAGATGCTTCCGGAATCCCTGCATCCAGCGCATGAACGGCCCCACGAAGAGCGCCGCGATGATGAACGGCAGGGTCATGCCCACCCCGTAGACGAAGAGCAGAAGCGCCCCCCGCCCCGCGGTCTCGGCGCCCGCCGCCGTGAACAGGATCGCCGCGAGGACGGGTCCGACGCACGGCGTCCAGCCGAAGGCGAAGGCCAGGCCGATCACGTAGGCCCCGAGAAGGCTCAGATTCGAGGTCGATCCCGCCTCGGCCCGAAACTGGCGATAGAGAAACCCGATCCGGATCACGCCGAGGAAGTGGAGCCCCATGGCGAAGATCAGTGCTGCCGCGAGCCAGCGCAGCACGTCGAAGTATTCGCGCACGAGCTGACCGGCGCTCGATGCCGCGGCGCCGAGCGCCATGAAGACGGTGATGACGCCGGCGGCGAACAGCGTCGCCGACAGCACCGCCCGCACCCGCACCGCCGGCGTCAGCGCTCCGTCAGGTGTGATCTGGTTCATGCTGACGCCGGCCATGTAACTGAGGTAGAAGGGCACGATCGGCAGGATGCAGGGCGACAGGAAAGACAACAGCCCCGCGAGCGCCGCGCCGGCCAGCGATATGTCGAACATCACGAGGCTTTCCTTGATCTATTCACATATTCAAATTACATGTTTTCAAATCGCGGCGTCAATCGGGATACCGATGCATACGATCCGAAGCGTTATTCTCGGCCTGTTCGCCGCCGCGAGCCTCGGCGCGTCGGTCACGGCCGCGGAACTGGTCATGGTCGAGCAGAAGGGCTGCATCTATTGCACGATGTGGCACGATCAGGTGGGGCCGGAATATGCGATGACGCCCGAAGGCGCGTTCGCGCCGGTGCGCCACATCGACCTGCACGCCCCGCGCCCGGACGATCTTGTCTTCGACGGACCGCTCCGGATCACGCCGACCTTCGTCCTGATCGTCGACGATCGCGAGGTGGCGCGCATGGAAGGATACCCCGGGGAGGACTTCTTCTGGGGGCTCCTCGACCGAATGCTGAGAGAAAACACCAACTTCCAGGGAGGGACAGGATGAAACGCCTATTCGCAGCACTCGCGCTCGCCGCCACGCCGGCGGTCGCACAGGATGACGGGGCTTTCGTGGACTTTCAGGTTCTGAAACCCGAGGTCGCGCTCGAGATGGCGGAGGCCGCGATGGTTCATTGCCGAAACGAGGGCTACCAGGTCGGCGTCACCGTCGTCGACCGCTTCGGCATTCCGCAGGTGTTCCTGCGCGACCGGTTCGCGGGCCTGCACGTCTACGAGACCTCGCAAAGGAAAGCCTGGACCGCCGTCAGCTTCCGGACCGACACGACCGAACTCGACCGCGCGACCAATCCCGGCGAGATCAGCCAGGGCATCCGGCAGCTGTCCGAAGCGCTCCCGCTCGGCGGCGGCCTGATGGTCGAGACCGGCACCGGCGAGATGGTGGGCGGCATCGGCGTCTCCGGCGCTCCGTCGCCGGAACTCGACGACGTCTGCGCGCAGGCCGGCATCGACGCCGTGGCCGACCAGATCGCCTTCTGAGGACGCGGACTTGGCCCTCCCCGTCCTGCACAAGGATATCGAGCCGGAAGAACTCGACAAGCTGATCGAGAACGCGACGACGGCATCGAATTTCCTCAAGGCGATCAGTCACGAGGGCCGGCTGATGATCCTCTGCCATCTGGTGACCGGCGAGAAGTCGGTCACCGAGCTTGAGGAGTTGCTTTCCGCGCGGCAGGCGGCGGTGTCGCAGCAGCTCGCGCGGCTCCGCCTCGAGGGCCTCGTCACGCCCCGGCGCGAGGGCAAGACGATCTACTACAGCTTGACCGACGAGCGGCCCCGGCAAATACTGGAGGTCGTCTACGATCTCTTCTGCAGGGATTGCTGACGGAACGTCCGCCGAGAACGCCGTGACCGGCGCCGCGGACAAGGGAGGACCAGACCGATGTGGAGCGGTCTCAGCGACGCGTATCTCGTGGCCTGCATCGGCCTTGGGGGCGGAGTGGTGCTCGGCCTTGCGGCACGGCTCGGCCGCTTCTGCACGCTCGGGGCGATCGAGGACTACCTCTACGGCGGCTCGGATCACCGTCTGCGCATGTGGGGGCTCGCCATCGCGACCGCGATGATCGCGAGCTTCGGATTGATGCAGGCGGGGCTGCTGAGCGCGCCCGAGACGCCCTATCTCGGCCACGGCTGGAACCCGCTCGCGCATGCCGTCGGCGGGCTCGTCTTCGGCTACGGCATGGCGATCGCCGGCAACTGCGGCTTCGGCGCGCTCGCCCGGCTCGGCGGGGGCGACCTGAGATCCTTCGTGATCGTCATCGTGCTGGGCATCAGCGCCTACGTCACGATGTCGGGTCCGCTCGCCTATGCGCGGATCTGGCTGTTCCCCGACGCCCTCATACCCACGGACGGTCCGGCGGGCCTCGCCCACTTCCTCGAGCGCGTGACGGGCATCGGCGCGCCCGTCTTCGGAATGACGGTCGGCGCGCTGATCGCCGCCCTGATGCTGCGGTCGCGGGAGTTCCTCGCGGAGCGGGCCATGGTCTTCTCGGGACTGGCCGTGGGCCTCGCCGTCGCCTTCGCCTGGGGCGGCACGCAATGGGTCGCGACCGCGAGTTTCGACGCGGTGCCGGTTTCGTCGTTCACCTTCGCGGCGCCGCTCGGCGAATCGATCCTGTTCTGGATGACGGCATCGGGCAGCACGGTGAGCTTCGCCGTGGGCAGCGTCGCCGGCGTCTGGCTCGGGGCGTTCCTCGGCAGTCTGATCCGCGGGCTCTTCCGCTGGGAAGCCTGCGAGGATCCCCGCGAACTTCGCCGTCAGATCCTGGGGGCCGCGCTGATGGGCGTCGGCGCGGTGGTCGCGGTCGGCTGCACCATCGGACAGGGCGTCTCCGCGATGTCGCTGCTCGCCTACGGCGCACCGCTCACGCTCGGCGGGATCTTCGCCGGGGCGGCCCTGGGCCTGAGGCAACTGATCCACGGATTCGCATCGGCCTGACGCGGCGTCACTGGCGGCCGCCTCCGCGCGGGCATGATCCGCGATCGTGCCACTATGTCACACCCCCTCCCCCCTACATGCTTGCGCTATCATCCGCCTCGGGCTACTGGCCGGACAGGGGAGACGGGGCGCCAAGCATCCTTTTTTTGCCGTTGAAATCCTTGGCTCGAACAAGAAATTTGCAGGATTTCCGATGCGGCAGTCAGTTTCTTTACGAGGAAATCTCGCCTGACGAGAGACTTACCCACTCCTTTGCAAAACATGTAAAATGCGCGTGAGAGGAATTCGAACCGGCCGGACGCGCATGGAACACCGGCCGCAAGAAGGGAGGACAGATCATGACAGCTCAGGTCAAATCGGATGCCAATGGTGTGAACGTCTATCCGCCGGAGGAGTCGTTCGCGGCATCGGCGCATATCGACTGGTCAGGCTATCAGGAGAAGTACAAGGCCTCGATCGACGACCCGGAGGGCTTCTGGAGCGCGGAAGGCAAGCGGATCGACTGGATCAAGCCCTACACCACGGTCAAGGACGTCTCCTTCGCGCCCGGAAACATCTCGATCAAGTGGTTCGAGGACGGCACGCTCAACGTCGCCGCCAACTGCGTCGACCGCCACCTCGCCACGCGCGGCGACCAGACGGCGATCATCTGGGAGCCGGACGATCCGAAGGACGACGCCAAGCACATCTCCTACAGGGAACTGCACGCCGAAGTCTGCCGGATGGCGAACATCCTCGAGGACATGGGCGTGCGCAAGGGCGACCGCGTGGTCCTCTACCTGCCGATGATCCCGGAGGCCGCCTACGCGATGCTGGCCTGCGCGCGGATCGGGGCGATTCATTCCATCGTCTTCGCGGGCTTCTCGCCCGACGCGCTCTCGGCCCGGATCAACGGCGCCGAGGCGAAGGTCGTCATCACGTCCGACTACGCGCCGCGCGGCGGGCGCGCGACGCCGCTCAAGGCCAACACCGACGCGGCGCTGCTGCACTGCAGGGACACGGTGAAATGCCTCGTCGTGCGGCGCACGGGCGGGCAGACCACCTGGATCGACGGACGTGACTTCGATTACAACGAACTGCGGCTCGAGGCCGACGACCACTCCGCCCCGGTCGAGGTCGAGGCCGAGCATCCGCTCTTCATCCTCTATACCTCGGGCTCCACGGGCCAGCCCAAGGGCGTCGTGCACAGCTCCGGCGGCTACCTCGTCTACGCCGCGATGACGCACCAGATCACCTTCGACTACCACGAGGGCGAGGTCTTCTGGTGCACCGCCGATGTCGGCTGGGTCACCGGGCACAGCTACATCGTCTACGGGCCGCTCGCCAACGGTGCCACGACCCTGATGTTCGAGGGCGTG
>CAYTBD010000177.1:549-5640 GCA_964435755.1 uncultured Rhodobacterales bacterium | reverse complement strand
GGGGAGCGGTGAGCGGGCCAGACGGTGGCGAGGACGGCCGGTCACGCAACCCCTAAGGTCGGAGCGACCGGACGGATCCCATGAAGATCGCGATACTCGGCGGCACCGGCGACATCGGCGAGGGACTCGCGCTCCGGCTCGCGGCGGTGGCGCTCGCCATCTGGCCGGCGCGGATCGAGGCGCTGCGGCAGGAGGCGCTGGCACGGCCGGGTCGGGCGCTTCTGGGCGGGGTCCTCGGGCTGGCGGTGATATTCGGTCTGGTGCCGATATCGGTCATGACGATCCTCGGCATCCCGCTTCTGCCCGTAGTGTTGCTGGCGCTTCTGGCGGTCTGGATCGCGGGCTACGCGCTCGGCGTCTACATCCTCGCGCTGCGCATCTGGATCGGCCTGGGCGGAGCCGAGCCGACGATGCCCGGCCGGCTGGCGATCTTCGCCGCCGGTGTCCTGATCGTCGCGCTGCTGAACGTGATCCCGTTCGTCGGCTGGGTGATCAACTTCACCCTCGTGCTCTTCGGGATCGGCGCGCTGGCCATGCCGATCTTCGGCGCGCTCTTCTCGCCGCGGGAGCGCGGCGCGGAGCCGGAGTGAGCGGGTTCAGTCGGCTTCGGCCGTCTCCTCGAGGCGGGCCGGATCGAGGACGGTGACGCGCTGCGCCGTCGGAAGCTCGATGATTCCCGCCTCGCGGAGGTCGGTGAAGGCGCGGCTGACGGTTTCGGTCCTGAGACCCAGAAAGTCGGCGATGTCGGCGCGGCTCATGGGAAGATCGATGCGGATGCCGTCGGCGTCGTGATGGCCGATCCGGCCCAGCAGCGCGAGGAGAAACGACGACACCCGCTCGCGCGACGACTTGCGGCCCAGCGTCATCAGGTGATTCTGCATGTTCGCGATCTCGAAGAGCGCCGCCGCGGCGAGGAACGCCGATTCGGCGGACGCGCCCGATCCTTCGCGCGGAAGCCGCGCGGGCAGCACGCGGACACGCGCCCGGGTCAGGGCGTCGCAGTCGGTGTTGCGCCGGCCCTCGACCGGAAAGCCCACGATATCGCCGGGATACCCGAAGGCGATGACCTGCTGGCGCCCTTTCTCGGTCACCCGGCTGAGCCTGAGAACGCCCTCGGTAATCTGATAGATGCTCTCGCCGTCGTCCCCCTGATGGAACAGGAATTGCCCCTGCCTCAGCCTGAGCGTGACCTCGGACGAGGGATGCTTGCGGGTCTTTCGCGAGGGAACGAACTGCTCGCGCGCCAGGAAACCGGTGTCGTGTGCTGCGTACATGCCGTGCCCTCCCAGGTTATCCCGAGCATCGCGGAACCATGTCGCAAGCCAATCGTCATTCATGTATCAAAGTGTATCTGGAAATATTCTGCGATTTGCATACATTCTCCTTTCAGGCTGCTGGGCACTCACATGACTGAGCAGACGGTTCTCATCGTCGACGACGACGCGAAGGTCCGCACCCTCCTGCGCAGGACGCTCGAGGCGGACGGGTTTCAGGCGTGCGAGGCCGGCGACCGGGCAGGAACGCTGTCCGCGCTCGCCGACGGGCCGGTATCGCTCGTCACGCTCGATCTCAATCTCGGCGACGAGAACGGGTTCGACCTCGCGCGCGAGATCCAGCGCGCGCACAGGGTGCCGATCATCATGGTGACGGGGCGGGGCGATGTCATCGACCGCGTCGTGGGGCTGGAACTCGGCGCCGACGATTACATCGTGAAGCCGTTCCACCCCAGGGAGATGGTCGCGCGGGTGCGCACCGTGCTGCGCCGCGCTGACGCGTCGGCGCGGGCCGCCGGCCGGCCGGACGATATCGGGAACGGCATCGGCCGCGGGACGCGGTACGAGTTCGACCGGATGCGCGCCGACCCCGGAAAGCTCGAGCTTCTGGACCGCACGGGCGCACCCGTGGACCTGACCGCAGGGGATTTCCGGCTTCTGGAGGTCTTCCTCATGTCGCCGCGGCGGGTCCTCTCGCGCGATGCGATCCTCGACAGGCTCCACGGGCGGAGCTGGTCGCCCTACGACCGGACGATCGACAACCAGGTCGCGCGGCTCAGGAAGAAGATCGAGCAAGACCCGGCGAACCCGCGGCTGATCAAGACGGTGCGCGGGATCGGCTACAGCTTCGCCGCCGAGGTGCGCCGGCTCTAGGCGGGCGGTCCCTCGAGCGTCCGGGTGATCGCCCCGGCCAGATCCTCCTGACGATAGGGCTTCCGGATCAGCGGATAGCCGTCGACGATTTCGGCATCGGTCATCTCGCCCGCGTAGCCGGTGGTCAGCAGCACCGGGATGTCGGGCCGCTCCGCCCGCAGCGTCCGGGCGAGGTCGAGACCCGTCATGTGCCCCGGCATCATCATGTCCGAGAAGACGAGGTCGATATCGCCGCCGTCGCGCACGAGGTCGAGCGCGTCGGCCGCGTTTTCCACTTCGAGAACCGTGTAGCCGAGGGCGGTGAGGCGGACGCCCGTCATCCTGCGGACGGCGGCATCGTCCTCCACGACGAGCACGATCTCGCCCCGGCCCGGCAGCGGCGGGGCCGCGCCGGGCGACGGCGCCGCCTGCGCGGTCGCCGCCGCGTCCGCCTGCGGCAGGTAGATGCTGACGGTGGTGCCCTGTCCCGGCTCGCTGTAGAGCGTGATGTGCCCGCCCGACTGGCGCACGAAGCCGTAGGCCGTGGCGAGCCCGAGGCCGGTGCCCTTGCCGTGCGGTTTCGTCGTGAAGAACGGCTCGAACGCCCGCCGCCGCGCATCCGCGTCCATTCCGGTGCCGGAATCGGAAAGCGACACCCGGATGTACCGGCCCGGCGCGACGTCGATTTCCTGTGCCAGATACGCCTCGTCGATCTCGACGTTCTCCGTCGTCACGAGGATCACGCCCGTGTCTCCGAGCGCATCCTCGGCGTTTCGCAGGAGGTTCAGAAGGGCGCTCTGGAACTGTGCCGTGTCGACATGGATCGCCGCCGTGTCCCGGTCGAGCGTCAGGTGGAGCTCGTGACCCCGCTTCAGGGTCCGGCGGAACAGCGTCGCGGCCCGTTCGACGATCTGGTTGGTCTCGAGGCGCTCCGGCGCAAGGCGGCTCTGCCGCGCGAAGGCAAGGAGCCGGCCCGTCAGGTCCGCGCCGAGCTCCGCCGCTTCGAGCGCGTCGTGGATGAGCGAGCGGACGTCCGGGGTGACGTCGCGATGCGAGACGAGTTCCAGATTGCCGATGATGAGCGTCAGGATGTTGTTGAAGTCATGCGCGATGCCGCCGGTCATCTCGCCGATGGCGCCGAGACGCTGGGAGCGTTCCAGCGCGGCCTGCGCGGCCCGGCGCTGCGACAGGTCGTGGAGGATGGCGACGAAGTGGAGGCGCCCCGCCGACTGCGACCGCCCGATCGACAGATGCAGCGGAAACAGCGTTCCGTCCTTGCGCCGGCCTTCGAGCTCCCGGCCCTTGCCGATGATTCTCTCTTCGCCGGTGGCGATGTGGTGTTCCATGTAGGCGTCGTGCCGGCGCGCCTCGCGGTCGGGCATCAGCATGTTGACGGCCTGGCCCACAAGCTCGGGCTCCTCGTAGCCGAAGAGCCGGCAGGCCGCGCGGTTGCAGCGCAGGATGCGGCCCCGGGCGTCTGCGACCACGATGGCGTCGGCTGCCGCGGCGAGGAGCGCCTCGAGCTCGGTGTTGTCGGTGGGTCTGTCCACGCGGCCTCCGTTTCCGGGTCCGACCGGAAGAGTTCCACGTGACGGCCGCTGCGTCAAACGTCGAGCGTCCTGCGGCTTGCCGATCCCTGCGTGAGCTCCTGCAGCACGTTGATATGCGCGATCAGGTCCGAGAGCGTGATGACCCCCACGAACCGGCCCTTGTCCTCGACGATGTACTTCCGCCGACCCGACGAGGTGATGCGTTTCAGCAGCGTCTCGAGCGGTTCTCCCGGCGCTGCCCGGGCGGCGTTGTCGAGCGGGACGAAGATGTCCTCGACGCGGATCGTGTCCCAGTTCTCGCGGTCGACGCCGCGAACGGTGGCCGTGTCGACGAACCCGATCGCGCGTCCGTCCTCGACGACCGGCACGAAGCCGACGCCGTGGCCGAGCATGATGTCGTCGACGAGATCGCGGACGGTCCGGCCGGGCGCGACGGTGAGAGCCGCGCTGGTGACGAGTTGCCCGACCGTGCGGCCGCCGAGGGATTGGCGCATCAGCATCTGCTGATAGGTGCCGCGCGCGGCGGAGGCGAGGAAGAGGCCGATGAGGATGGGCCAGAGGCCGCCGATGACGCCGGCGCCCGAGAAGAGCGCGAAGAGGCCGAGCGCGATGAAGGCGTAACCGAAAAGCGTGCCGGAGAGGCTGGCCAGCCGCGTGGCCTGCAGCACGTTCCCCTTCACCCGCCACAGGACCGCCCGCAGGACCCGGCCGCCATCGAGCGGGAAGGCGGGCAGGAGATTGAAGAGCGCGAGAATCAGGTTGATCGCCGCCAGATAATCGAAAAGCGCCACGAGCCCCTGCGATGCGCCGGCCGCGGCCGCGGTGCCGGCGGCGAGCCAGAAGACCCCTGCGATCGCGACGCTCATGATCGGGCCCGCGATGGCAATCCAGAACTCCGAGACGGCGCTTTCGGGCTCCTGCTCGAGTTCCGCCACGCCGCCGAAGAGGAAGAGCGTGATGCCGCCGACACCGAGCCCGAAGCGGCGGGCGACGAGCGAATGGGCAAGCTCGTGCAGGATGAGCCCCGCGAAGAGCCCCAGCATCGCGACGATCGAAAGCGCGAAGAGATCCGCGCGGCTGAGGTCCGGGACCCGCTCCGGGAAGTAGCCGGTCGCGAGGCTCCAGACGATGAGCGCGGCGATGATCAGCCAGCTCGGATCGACCCGAATCTGGAAGCCGAAGACGTCGAAGAGTTTGAGCGCGTTGGAAAACATGAAGGCCTCCCAGCCCGATGCTAGCGCTGTCGGCCTGCGGGCCGATTGACGGTTCTCAAGCCGACCCGATGAACGCGCGGACCGCGGCGAGGGTTTCCTCCGGCGTGCCGGAGGCGTCGATCGTGGTCCAGCCCACTGTGCCGGGGTCGCGGGACAGCTGCTTCAGGACGACGGCCGCGTCCGCGTCGGAGGCGTCGCCGG
>CAYTBD010000177.1:0-539 GCA_964435755.1 uncultured Rhodobacterales bacterium | reverse complement strand
CGGAGACCCGCGCCAGCAGCGTCTCGCGCGGTGCCGTGAGCCAGACCGCGGTCACGGACGCCCCGACCTCCCCGCGCAACGCATCGACGAGGCCGCGGTCCTCGTGGCCGAGCCAGGTGGCGTCGAGGATCACGGAATGACCCGCGGCAAGACAGGTCCGGGCGGTGTCGATCATGGAGCAGTAGACCTGCTCGCTGACTTCCGGCCCGTAGGCGGCCTCGGGGAGAGGGTCGAGCGGATCGCGGCCCAGCCGGATCTTGCGGATCTCGTCGCTTCTGAGATGCACCGCGCCCGGCGCCGGCGGCAGCTCCGGCGCGAGGTCGCGGGCGACGCGGGTCTTGCCGGTCCCCGACAGCCCCCCGATGGCGACGAGACGCGGCGGCGGCGGAGAGAGATAGGCGATCGCCTCGGCGAGGTACTCGCGCGCTTCGGGCAGGAGCGCGCCCGAGCCGGTCGCCCTGGCGGTCTGCTCGTCGACCATGGCGCGGATGGCGGAGCGGACAGCGAGAAAGAGGGGAAGCGCGGCAAGCGCCTCGTGA
>CAYTBD010000176.1:0-5643 GCA_964435755.1 uncultured Rhodobacterales bacterium | reverse complement strand
CGGGCCTCGAGACGCAACCGGATCTCGGTCTGGAGGAGACGCCCGAACGGGGCGGGAGGCCGCCAGCCGGCGAGGCGGCTCAGGCCGCCGCCGTGGCCTCGGGGGCGCGCCGGGATCTTCTCCCCGATATAGACGAGATCAATTCATCGCTGCGTTCCGACTCCGATCGCGCGGCGGACCGGGCGGCGGAAGACGCCGATACGGTCGTTCAGGAGCGCCGACGCGGCTTCCGTATGGGGTTCGGCCTGATGATCCTGATCGCGGCCGCCATGATCGCGCTCTATGTCGCCTCGGACTGGCTCGTCGTCGCCGTGCCGTCGCTCGAACCGTTGGTCATCGGCTATGTCGACTGGGTCAACGGTGTCCGCGACTGGTTCGATGGCGTGCTCGAGGCGGGCGTCGCTCAGCTTTCGGAGTGATGCGCGCGCTCAGAACCGGTCCAGCAGCCGCCTGAGGTAGTCGAGTTCCTCGTCGGACCGCGACTGGTCCCCGGAGCGGCGCCGGATCTCGTCGAGCAGGTCCTGTGCCCGCCGATAGACGTCCTCGCCCTGCAAGAGGTCCTGGTCGGTGCCGATCCGCCCGTTCCGGCCGGTCTCCCGGCCCAGCGGGTCGCGCCGCCCGTCGGGATTGGCCTGCCCGAAAGCTTCGCCCTGCTGGCCCGGCTGCCCCTGCTCCTGCGCCATCTGCTCGCCAAGCTCCCGCATCCCCTCGCGGAGCGCTTCCATCGCGTCGGACTGGTTGTCGAGAGCGCCCGCAAGATCGTCCTGCCGCAGCGCATCCTCGGCGTCTTCCATCGCGCGCCCGGCACGGTCCAGAGAGTCCCGCGCCGCATCGCCTTCGGGTGTTCCCGCTCCCGGCATCTGCCCCTGCTGACGGCGCAATTCATCGCGAAGCGCCTGCTGGCGTTCGGCGAGGCTCTGACGCGAGCCCTCTCCCGGCTGCTGCTCGCTGCCGTGGCCGTCCTGGCCCTGCTGGCCCTCGCCGGGCTGCCCCGGCACCTGGCCCTGCTGGTCGCCGGGGCTGAACTGGTCCTGAAGGTCCCCGAACGTCTCGTCCGACAGACCCTGCTGCTGGCGGAGCGTCTCGGCGAGACCCTCCATCGCCTGCTGGCCCGGGCTCTGCTGACCCTCGCCCTGCTGGCCCTGAGTGATCTGCATGTTCTCCATCATCTGGCGGAGCTGCTCGAGAAGCTGCTGCGCCTCCGCCATCCGGCCCTGTTCCATGAGTTCCTGGAGCCGCTGGAGCATCTGCTCGAGCTGGTCGCCCGTGATCTCCTGCATGTCCTGGTTCTCGGCCATCTGGTTCTGGTCTGCGTCCGGCGCCTGTTCGGCGAGCTGGCGCATGTAGTCCTGCATCGCCTCGCGCAGTTCCTGCATGAGCTCGGCGATCTCCTCGTCGGTCGCGCCGTTCCGCATCGCTTCGGAAAGCTGCTCCTGCGCCCGGCGCAGCCGCTCGAGCGCATCCGCGAGATCCCCTTCCTCGATTTCCAGCGCGATTTCCCACAGGACCTCCGCCGTCTCGTCGCGAAGGTCGGGAGTGAGGCGATCATAGCGCACCGCCGCCTCCATCCGGCGCAGCGCGACGCGGAGTTTCAGAAACGCCGTTTCCGAGCGGAAGATGTCGTCTGGCCGGTGGCTGACCGCGCGCAGGACCTGAGACACGCGCTCCGCGTTCCCCGGATTCCAGAGGAGGTCACGTCGCTGTTCGACGATGGCGGCTGCGAGCGGATCGAAGAACCGCCGTCCCGGCAACGTCACCTCTTCGGTTTCGCTCGCGCCGACGTTCCCCTGCGCGTCCTCCACCGTCAGAGTGATCCGCACCGGAAGCCCCGCCCAGGGATGCTTCGCGACGTCCTCGACCAGAACCTCCCGAAAATCGGCGCGGTCGCCGGTGATCGTCATCGGCAGGTCGAACCGCAACGGGTCGCTCTGCTCGGGCTCGCGCGAGAGACCGTAGCGCCGGTCCACCCGATCGAGATCAAGCTCCACGACGGCCTGCCCGGCCGTCACTCCGTAATCATCCGTGGCGTGGAACGGCTGGCGCATCTCGCCATCCGCGGTGCGCTCGATCGGGCCGTCGAACGTGATCCGGGGCGCCTCGTCCGGGATCACCCGCACATCCCACGCGCGCCCGCCATTGCCCTCGATGGCGAGTTGCCCGCCCTGACGGATTTCGAAGGTCTGGGCGGCGTCGCTCGCCGGCGGCGTGTCGCCTGTCCGGCCCGACACGGTCTCGACGACCGTGAGCGCTCCCATTTCCCCGTAGAGCCGGACCGTGACCTGACTGCCCACCGGCACGGCGAGCGCGCCGCGGTCGATGTCGTTCAGGTAGAGGCTCGGACGCCCGGTGTAGCCGGGCGGTTCCACCCAGCCTTCCCAGACCGGCCCGCTCGCCAGCGCCGCGCCGCCGCCCGGCGCCATGTCCGCGACGCTCGACACGCGCCAGACCGACCCGAAGAGAAGCGCCATCACGAAAGCCACAAGCGCGACGTACCGCAGGGCGTAGGGATCAAGGGATGCGATCCTCAGGTCGGGACGGACGGGCCTTGCGTCCTTCACCCTCTGGGCCATGCGCCTGACATGGGCGGTCCACACCGCTTCCGAGGCCGCGTCGCCCGTTCCGATCGCCTGCGCGTCGCCCAAGGCCGCCAGCGGCCGGCCCGGCATCGTCCGGTCGAGCCGGTCGGCCGCGTCGCGCTGCGTTGGCCATCGGAAGCTCCGTGCGCCGCGCCAGAGTGCCCAGAGCGATCCGCCCACGGCCAGGACGCCCGTGCCCCAGACGATCTCTACGGGCAGCGAGTCGTGGAGCCCCAGCATCAGCGCGGCGATAACGGCAAGCAGAATGGACCAAAGCGGCCAGAAGGCGCGGGTCGCGCGCTCGGCCAGCATGCCGGCCCGCGTCAGTCTCAGCGGCCAGTGCAGCCGCTTCGCGGCGTCGCCGGGGAGGATCTCAGTATCTGCCATTCACCTGCGCAATCGGCCTGACTCGCGACATAGTCCGTCAAAGCCACGGTGGAAGGGTATCGCGCTTTATGATCTCGTCAAAGGAGGGCCGCGGGCGGATGACCGCAAAGTGATCGTCCTTCACCAGAACCTCCGGAATCAGCGGCCGGGTATTGTATTCCGACGACATCACGGCGCCGTAGGCGCCGGCCGAGCGGAACGCGACCAGATCGCCCTCGGCCACAGGCGGCATCGGCCTGTTTCGCGCGAAGGTATCGCCGGTCTCGCAGACCGGGCCGACGATGTCGTAGGGATTCACCTCCGCACCTGCATCCGGCTCGTGCACCGGCACGATATCGTGCCAGGCACCGTACATCGCGGGGCGTATCAGGTCGTTCATCGCCGCATCGAGGATCAGGAAATCCCGTCCCTCGCCGTGCTTGGTGTAGATCACCTCCGACACGAGAAGCCCCGCATTCCCGGATATCAGCCGCCCCGGCTCGATCTCGATCTCGCAGCCGAGATCGCCCACCGTCCGCCGGATCACCTCGCCGTATTCGATCGGCAGCGGCGGCGCCGCATTCGATCGCTCGTAGGGGATCCCAAGGCCCCCGCCCAGGTCGAGCCGGCGAATGTCGTGTCCGTCGTCCCGAAGCTGCCGCGTCAGCTCGGCAACCTTGAGATAGGCTGCCTCGAACGGCGCGAGGTCGGTCAGTTGGCTGCCGATGTGGACGTCGATGCCGACGACCTCGATGCCGGGGAGGCTCGCGGCCATCCTGTAGACCTCCCGCGCGCGGCTGATCGGGATCCCGAACTTGTTGTCGTATCGGCCGGTCGCGATCTTCTCGTGGGTCTTCGCATCGACGTCCGGGTTCACCCGCACCGTGATCGGGGCGACCGTCCCCGTCTCCGAGGCCACGCGCGACAGCCGCGCGAGTTCCGGCTCGCTCTCAACGTTGAATTGCCGAATGCCGCCCTCGAGCGCCAGCCGCATTTCCTCCGCCGTCTTGCCGACGCCCGAGAACACGATGCGATCGCCCGGCACACCGGCCGCCTTCGCCCGCAGGTACTCTCCGCCCGACACGACGTCGACGCCCGCGCCCAGCGATGCCATCAACCGGATCACCGCCTGGTTCGAGTTCGACTTCATCGCGTAGCAGACGAGGTGCGGACCCCAGGAGAGCGCTTCCTCGAAGAGCCGGAAATGCCGGGTCAGCGTGGCCGTCGAATAGACGTAGAACGGCGTCCCCACCGCCGCCGCGATCTCGGGGATCGCGACGTCCTCGGCATGGAGAATGCCGTCACGGTAGAGAAAGTGATCCATCGCCCGCGCCCCGGAAAGGTCCGGCGCCTCTTAGCAGATTTCCCGCTCCTTGCAATTCAGGTGACCGGCCGCGTCCGCAGGAAGAGGTAGAGCGGCAGACCGCAACTGACGCCGATCCCGAACGTCGCCGGAATCGCGATGAGCGCGATCCAGTTCTTCCGCACCCATGTCTCCGCAATGATCCAGACCGTCAGCGTCACCGCCGCGATCGTCAGGTCCCAGGTAAGGCCGGTGGTCGACGCGTTCACGTACCAGGCGTCGATCAGCCCGGAGAGGCCGGTTCCCGTCTCGTTCATGTAGGAGATGAACCAGTACATCGGATGGATCGCGCCCCAGACGGCGAGCGCGAGGTAGATCAGGCGTAGCGGCGACATGGCGTCTCCCCGAAAGCATTTGAGGGCGAAGGTATCCCGTAATGCGGCTCGGACAAGCCGTCGCCGCATCCGTCATCTTGCCGGAAACACGCAAGACCGCATGACGCGCCGCAGGCGCGGAATGGCAGGCTGTCTCGGGCGACGCCGCTCCGCGAGGCTCGGTCAGAGTGACCCGCGCACCCCGATCGTCGCGCCGCCGCTTATCGAGACCCCGCCCGGCACGGACTCCGGGGGCCCCTCCACGCCGCAGCCTGCCAGGCCCAGAAGCGCGGCCGTCACGATTGCGAGTCTCATGGGCTCACCCTCACGTTCAATCCGCCGAGACCGCCGCTCATGACCGGGGAGACACGGGCGCCCCCCGGGCCTGCCTCGATCGTCACCGCCGCTCTCGGCTGGGCGCAGGCGGCGAGGACGGCGACGAGAAGCAGGGCGGCGGCCCGTTTCATCCCAGCGCGTCCTTCCAGCGGGCGATCTGCGCCCGGACCTGTTCCGGCGCGGTTCCACCATAGCTTGCCCGGCTGGCGACGGAGTTGTCCACTCCCAACACCGTGAAGACCTCGTCACGGATGTCGCCGTGGACCGACCGCATGTCGTCGAGCGTCAGGTCCGGCAGGTCGCACCCCTTCGTCTCCGCCAGCGCGACCAGCGCGCCGGTGACGTGATGCGCTTCGCGGAACGGCAGGCCGAGATCGCGCACCAGCCAGTCCGCGAGATCGGTCGCGGTCGAGAAGCCGGACGAAGCGGCGGCGCGGAGCGCCCCCGCATTCGCCGTCATGTCCCGCACCATCCCCTCCATCGCGGCGATGGCAAGCATCAGGCTGTCGGCGGCGTCGAAGACCTGCTCCTTGTCCTCCTGCATGTCCTTCGAATAGGCGAGCGGCAGCCCTTTCATCACCGTGAAGAGCGCCACGGTCGCCCCGAGGATCCGCCCGATCTTCGCGCGGATCAGTTCGGCCGCATCGGGGTTCTTCTTCTGCGGCATGATCGACGAGCCGGTCGAGAA
>CAYTBD010000175.1:0-5651 GCA_964435755.1 uncultured Rhodobacterales bacterium | reverse complement strand
CCTCACGATCCAGACCGTCAGCGTCGCCATCATGGCGACGGGCATGGTCTTCGTGATCGTGACGCGCCACATCGACCTGTCGGTCGGCGCGCTTCTCGCCACATGCTCGGCGATGATGGCGGTCACGCAGACGATCGTGACGCCCGAGTGGCTGGGGCTCGGCCTGAACCATCCGCTGACGGCGCCCATCGCGATCCTGGTGGGCCTTGCCACGGGCATCGCCATCGGCGCGTTCCACGGCTTCCTGATCGGCTACCTCCTGATACCCGCCTTCATCGTGACGCTGGGCGGCCTGCTGGTCTGGCGCAACGTCGCCTGGTACCTGACGGGCGGCCAGACGATCGGACCGCTCGACCAGAACTTCCAGCTCTTCGGCGGGATCAACGGAACCCTCGGAGAAACCTGGAGCTGGGTCGTCGGCATCGTGGCCGTGATCGCGGCAGTGCTCATGCAGTTCAACGCGCGCAGGAACAAGACGGCCCACGAGTTTCCGGTCAAGCCGATGTGGGCCGAGTTCCTGCTCTCGGGCATCGTCGCCGCCGCCATCCTCGGGCTGGTCGCGGTCCTGAACGCCTACCAGATCCCGCAGGCCCGGCTCGAACGCATGTTCGAGGCGCGCGGCGAGACCCTGCCCGAAGGCTTCAGCGCGGGATACGGCCTGCCGGTTTCGGTTCTCGTACTGATCGTCATCGCCATCGTGATGACCGTCGTGGCGCAGAAGACGCGGCTCGGACGATACATCTTCGCGGCGGGCGGCAATCCCGATGCCGCGGAACTGTCGGGCATCAGCACGCGGCTTCTGACGCTCAAGGTCTTCATGATCATGGGCGCCCTCTGCGCGCTCTCGGCTGTCGTCGCCTCGGCCCGCCTGTCGTTCCATTCCAACGACATCGGAACGCTCGACGAGTTGCGGGTGATCGCGGCGGCCGTGATCGGAGGAACCGCGCTCTCGGGCGGGATCGGCACGATCTACGGGGCGATCCTCGGCGCGCTCATCATGCAGTCGCTGCAGTCAGGAATGGCGATGGTCGGCGTCGACGCGCCATTCCAGAACATCGTGGTCGGCGGCGTGCTCGTCTTCGCGGTGCTCGTAGACATCATCTATCGCAAGCGCACGGGAGCGAGAACATGAGCGATCGCGGAACCCCTCTCGTCGAGATGCGCGACATGCAGAAGTCGTTCGGCGGCATCAACGCCGTCGACCACGTCAGCGTGGATCTGTTCCCGGGAGAAGTCGTCGGCGTTCTCGGCCACAACGGCGCCGGCAAATCGGTCCTGATGAAGATGCTGTCGGGCGCGATCCAGCGCGACGGAGGCGAGATCTACATCAACGGCGAACTCGCCCACATCAACAACCCGCGCGACGCGCGGAACTACAACATCGAGACGATCTACCAGACGCTCGCGCTCGCCGACAACCTCGATGCCGCGGCGAACCTTTTCCTCGGACGCGAACTGACCACCCGGGTCGGTTTCGTGGACGACGCGAAGATGGAAGCCGAAACCCGCAAGATCATGGGTCGGCTGACGCCGAACTTCCGCCGCTACAAGACACCCGTAGCCGGTCTCTCGGGCGGTCAGCGGCAATCGGTGGCGATCAGCCGGGCGGTCTATTTCAACGCGAAGATCCTGATCATGGACGAGCCCACCGCGGCATTGGGCGTGCAGGAGACGAAGATGGTCGCCGACCTGATCGAGGAACTGAAGGCGCAGGGGATCGGGATCTTCCTGATCGACCACGACATCCATCAGGTCAAGGCGCTCTGCGACCGGGCGAGCGTGATGAAGAACGGGAAGCTCGTCGGGACGGTCGATGTTCAGGTCGCGACCGAGGACGATCTTCTCGGCATGATCATCGCGGGCAAGATGCCACAACACCTGGCAGCCTGATGTATCTGGGTCTCGACCTCGGAACGTCAGGACTGAAGGGGCTGCTCATCGACGAGGCCCAATCCGTCGCTGCCGAGGCGACGGCGCCCCTGTCCGTCGCCCGCCGGCACGAGGGTTGGTCCGAGCAGAACCCGGCAGACTGGATCGCCGCGGCGGAAACCGTCCTCGACCAGCTGGCGTCGGAGGTTTCCCTCGCGGGTGTCAGGGGCATCGGACTTTCCGGCCAGATGCACGGCGCCACGCTTCTCGATGCGTCGGACGAAGTGCTGAGGCCCTGCATTCTCTGGAACGATACGCGCGCCCATGCCGAAGCCGCCGAAATGGACGCGGATCCCGCGTGGCGGGAGATCAGCGGCAACATCGTCTTCCCCGGCTTCACCGCCCCGAAACTGGCGTGGGTCAGAAACAACGAACCCCATGTCCACGCGAAGGTCTCGACGGTTCTCCTGCCGAAGGACTACCTGCGGCTCTGGCTGACCGGCGAGCGCGTCGCGGAGATGTCCGATGCGGCCGGCACAAGCTGGCTCGACACCGGCGCGCGGGACTGGAGCGACACGCTGCTCGACAAATCCGGCCTCTCGCGTGCGGCCATGCCGCGGCTCGTCGAAGGCGCCGACGTCTCCGGCACGATCCGGCGCGACCTCGCCCAGCGCTGGGGCATGGGCCGCTCGGTCGTCGTCGCGGGCGGCGGCGGAGACAACGCGGCCTCGGCTGTCGGCGTCGGCGCGGTATCCGAGGGGCAGGGATTCGTGTCTCTCGGGACGTCCGGCGTTCTCTTCGTCGCGAACGGAGGGTATCGACCCGCGCCGGAAACCGCCGTCCATACCTTCTGCCACGCGGTCCCCGGCACCTGGCACCAGATGGGCGTGATCCTTGCCGCAACCGATGCGCTGAACTGGTTCGCCGACCTGGCCGGCGAGGACGCGGCGCATCTGACGACTGCTCTCGGCCCGCTCGAGGCGCCGGGAAAGACGATCTTCCTGCCATATCTCGGCGGCGAACGCACGCCGCTCAACAACGCCGCGATCCGGGCGGCCTTCATCGGGCTCGAACATGCGACAGGCCGCGCCGCCGCGACCCGCGCCATCCTCGAAGGCGTGAGCTTCGCGCTCTGCGACTGCCGCGATGCGCTGATGGCGACCGGCACGCGCATCGACAGCCTCGTCGCCGTCGGCGGCGGAAGCCGGTCGGACTACTGGCTCGCGGCGCTTGCGACGGCGCTCGACATCCCGCTTTCGATCCCCGAGGCCGGCGATTTCGGCGCGGCTTTCGGCGCGGCCCGCCTCGGCATGATGGCCGCCACCGGCGACCCGTCGCTGGCGACGCCGCCCCGCGTCATCCGGACCGTGCCACCGGACGCCACCCTCGCCGACGCCTTCGCCGAAGGCCACGCCCGCTACCGCGACGCCGCAGACGCGATACTGGAGATCTCATGACAGACTTCCTCAAGGACATCCCCGCCATTCAATTCGAAGGTCCGGACACGGACAACGAATTCGCCTTCCGCCACTACGATGCCGACGAAGAGGTGATGGGCAAGCGGATGGAGGACCACCTCCGCTTCGCCGTCGCCTACTGGCACAGTTTCGCCTGGGAAGGCGGCGACCCGTTCGGCGGCCGGACCTTCGACCGGCCGTGGTATCCGCAGGACACGATGGAGAACGCGAAGCTCAAGGCGGATGTCGCGTTCGAGATGTTCGCGCTGCTCGGTCAACCGTTCTTCTGCTTTCACGATGCCGACGTGCGCCCCGAGGGCGACACCTTCGCCGAGTCGAAAGCGCGGCTGGAGGAGATCGTCGACTACTTCGGCGAAAAGATGGAGGCGACCGGCACGCGCGTTCTCTGGGGCACGGCGAACCTTTTCACCAACCGCCGCTTCATGTCGGGCGCCGCGACCAATCCCGACCCCGATGTCTTCGCCTACGCGGGCGCGACAGTGAAGTCCTGCATCGACGCGACCCACAGGCTCGGCGGCGAGAACTATGTCCTTTGGGGCGGGCGCGAAGGATACGAGACACTTCTGAACACGAACCTCCGCCGCGAGCGCGAGCAGTTCGGACGATTTCTGTCGATGGTCGTCGACTACAAGCACCGCTTGGGCTTCAAGGGCACGATCCTGATCGAGCCGAAGCCGCAGGAGCCGACGAAGCATCAGTACGATTACGACGTCGCGACAGTCTACGGGCTGCTGAAGGACTTCGGGCTCGAAGCAGAGGTGAAGGTGAATATCGAGTGCGGCCATGCCGTTCTCGCCGGCCATTCCTTCGAACACGAGATCGCGCTCGCGACCGCTCTCGGCATCTTCGGATCGATCGACATGAACCGGAACGACTACCAGTCGGGCTGGGACACGGACCAGTTCCCGAACAATGCGCCCGAGGTCGCGCTCGCCTATTACGAGATCCTGAAGGCGGGCGGCTTCTCCACGGGTGGCACCAACTTCGACGCCAAGCTCCGGCGGCAGTCGATCGACCCGGAAGATCTGGTCCTGGCGCATGTCGGCGGCATGGACACCTGCGCCCGCGCCTTCAAGGCGGCGGCCGCGATGCTGGCGGACGGCACGCTCGAAGAGCTGCGCGCCCAGCGCTACGCGGGGTGGGACACGGACGATGCGAAGGCTCTTCTGAGCGATTCGACTCTGGAGGATTGCGAGAAATCGGTCATCGGGCGCGCTCTCGATCCGCAGCCGCGCTCGGGCCGCCAGGAGCGGCTCGAGAATCTCGTCAACCGCTTCGTCTGATCCCGCCGGCCCGCCTCCATCTGTCCGCAAATATCCCGGGGGTGAATTGGCCGCAGGCCAAGAGGGGGCAGAGCCCCTCTCCTACAGCGCCCACCACCGCACGCCGGCGGCCGGGATCGTCTCGCCATTCCACTCCACGGGCTCCGGGGCGTAGTTGAACGCGAACCGGTGGCCCCCCTCGTCCCGGAGCCGCAGCCCCTCCGGCAGCCGCTCGGTTCCAAGCCCTTCCGTCTCGGCGACCTCCACGACGAGCCGGTCCCAGAGTCTGTCCTCCGGCCACCCGGCGAGGTAATGCAGCTTCCCGGCCGACATCATCGCCGGCCCTCCGTCCACGGTGCGCCACGTCTCCTTGGCGTCTCCGTCGAGTTGCTCGAACCAGTGCGCAAAGGCCCCGCCGCCCGCGACGCGAACAATCGAGCCGGGCGGCAGGCTTTCCACCCGCGCCACGGTGGCATCGAGCCCGGGCAGGTTTGGCGGGAGCGGCAGGGGAAGCGCCATGTCCACCGTCTTGGCATTGGTCCGGGGGCCAAGAACCGCCGTTCCGCCGAACGCCCCAAAGGCGTCGAGCAGTGCGTCGGACATGGTCGCCAGCCCGGGCGCGAAGACGGCCTTCCACCCCGACAGATCCGACGTGTCCGGCGGCAGGATATCGACCGACAGCCCGGCCCGCCTCAAGGCGCGGTACACCGAGAAGCAGAGCCGGAAGTAGTCGAAGTCCCGGCCCTGGGGCTGCGCTTCCCATGTCCATGCGGAAGCGTAGTCGAAGACGATCGCCACCGGAGCCCGCCCGGTTCCGACCTTCGGCATCGCCGCGATTTCCTTGGCGACCTCCGTTACCTCGGCGAGCCCGGGCGCAGGCGCACTGTCGGGCCTGAGGAGGCCCGCGTGCATCTGTTCCTGCCCGAAGGGCGCCTGTCGCCAGCGGAAGTAGCTGACCACCTCGGCCCCGTGCGCGAACGCCTCCCAAGCCCAGAGCCGGACCATCCCGGGCAGCGGCGCCGGATTCCACGGCGCCCAGTTC
>CAYTBD010000174.1:1732-5669 GCA_964435755.1 uncultured Rhodobacterales bacterium | reverse complement strand
CGCGCCGCGGCGGCTTCCTCGGGGGGATAGACCAGCGCGGTGTCCGGCGTCACGAGCGTGCCGAAGCCCTCGGGCAGGCCGTCCTCCGGGGTGACGGCGGGATACATCCAGTTCGTCGTCGGGATGACCGACTGGAAGGCGTCCGTCAGCATGAAGGCGAGAAACTGCCGCGCGAGATCGGGCTCGTCTGAACTGGCGAGGGCGCCCGCCACCTCGATCTGCATGTAGTGACCTTCCTCGAACGGCGCCGCCGCCTTGGTCGGGTCGTCCTCGGCGATCAGGTGGTAGGCGGGGGAGGTCGTGTAGGACAGGACCATGTCCGCTTCGCCCTCGAGAAACAGCCCGTAGGCTTCGGACCAGCCCTTGGTGACGGTGACGATGTTGTCGGAGAGCGCCTCCCAGATAGCCGGAGCCTCGCCGCCGTAGGCGGACTTCACCCAGAGGAGAAGGCCCAGTCCCGGGGTGGAGGACCGCGGATCCTGAATGATGATCGAGGTGTCGCTGCCGGCGAGCTCGCGGAAGTTGGCGGGAATCGTTCCGAGCCGTTCCTGGTCGTAGACGAAGGCGAAATAGCCCCAGTCGAACGGCAGGAAGGTGTCGTCGGTCCATTCGACGGGGAGGTCGAGCGTCACGTCTCCCTGCCCGTGCGGCGCGAAGAGCCCGGTGTCCCGGGCGGTCGCGGTCAGGTTCGTGTCGAGACCGAGCACGATGTCCGCCTCGGTGCGCGCCCCTTCGAGCCGGAGCCGCGCCAGAAGCGCCGCGCCGTCGCCCGCGCCCACGAACTGAAGGTCGCAGCCGCAGGTCGCCTCGAACGCCTCCTCCACCGCGGGGCCGGGGCCCCATTCGGTGACGAAGCTGTCGTAGGTATAGACGGTGAGGACAGGGGTCTGCGCGAGCACGGGAGTGGCTGCGAGGAGTCCTGCCGCGATGATCGGATATCTCATGTCATCCTCCATTCATGGCCGGACGGGGGACACGGTGTGAGGACGACTCAACCTTCCCTCCGCCGGTTCTAGCCGGTTCAGGTTCAACGGGTTCACGCAGGATCTCGCGCATCTCAGCCCCGTCGCGGGGCACCCCGAGGTAGGCGCGACCCTAGGGCACGGAGGCGGGCGATGCAATCGCCGTGCCGGGAGCGGTCTCAGCCCGCGACGGTTCCCCGACGGGCCAGGGCACGCGCGTCGCGGAGGAGGGCCGTGACGTCTTCGTCCTCGAGACCGAGCGCATCGAGATGGGCCGCGAGGTTCTCGACATACTCGAGGCTCGTGCCCAGCATGCCTTCGCCCGTGGCGATCAGCCGGACCTGCTCGTCGTGGGAGAGGTCGATGCGGACATCCGGGGCCGCATGGTCGACGGTGAAGGTGAGGGCCGGGACGAGGTCGCCGTCCACGGTCATGGGGACGAAGGCCGGCAGGTAGGCCGGGCCGATCATCTCGCGCCGCCAGAGCCGTTCGGTCTCGTCGTCGAGGCGGTCTGCCGGGATCAGGAAGGCCACGCCGTCGCAATGGTGGCCGAGATCGAGCGCGGCCATGAGGCCGGGCTTGTCGCGGCTGCCTCGCCCGCCCTTGTCGTCGTAGAGGCAGAAGCGGCGGGCGTAGCCGGTGACGCGGGCGTAGCGAACCTCATCGAACAGGAGACCCGGATCCCACATCAGCGATCCGTAGGCAAAGACCCACATGTCCCGACCCCACCAGGCCTCGAGTGCCGCGTGGCGCGTGGCCTCGCGCTCGCCTTCGGTATGAAGCCAGTCGCGCGGGAGACCGTATTCGGAGAGCTGCCGCTTCACGTCTTCGATGTCGAGGTCGCGGAAGCGGGAGGTCAGGGGATCGCGGATCTTGCCGCGGAGCGCGTCGCAGTGCCGGTAGGGATCATGCGTCATCGCACGACCTTAGGGGCCGGGGCCTCGCTTGCCCAGCCGTCGCGCCGGTTTCTCGTGGATGATGCGTCGCAAGGAGCCTGAGTGGGCGGCGCCGCCCGAGGGCGGATCACCCGCGGGGTTTCCCCCGAGGTCCTGGCGCCCGGGGGCGCCGCTGCGCTGGCGGACCCGCCCCTTGGCCTTCGTCAGGCTGTCTTCGGGGCCGGATGCCACTGATACACGCGGGTGTCACTCCGCGCGGAAGCTTCGGGGGGTGCATAGTCCCGGCCGCGTTAAGGCGCGGTGCGCAGAGCGTTCGCGGGTGGCGGCCCCGGTGCAACGAAAACGGCCCGGCGCGGAGGCCGGGCCATGTCGTCGTTCCTGCTGAGGGCTCAGCGGGGGAGAAGGACCTCGTCGATCCGGTGGATCACCCCGTTCGACGCGGTGATGTCCGCGGCGGTGACGTTGGCTCCGTTCACGGTGACGCCGTCGCGGCCATCGATGTGGACGGTCTGCCCCTGCACGGTCTCGACGGTCAGGCGCTGCCCGGCGAGTTGATCGGACGTCACCGCGCCGGGCACGACGTGGTAGGTCAGAACACTGACGAGCTGGTCGCGGTTCTCCGGCTGGAGAAGGCTCTCGACGGTGCCGGCAGGCAGTTTCTCGAAGGCGGCGTTGGACGGCGCGAAGAGGGTGAAGGGACCGTCACCCTTCAGCGTGTCGACGAGATCGGCCGCCCCGACCGCGGCGACGAGCGTCGAGAACTGGTCATTCTGGGCGGCGATGTCGACGATGTCGGGCTCGGAACCGCCCATCATCATGCCACCGCAGCCTGCGAGAAGTGCGGTTGCTCCGGCGAATGCCGTGGCCTTGAGTGCGAAGCGTCTGTTCATTGGAAGTGTTCTCCCTCGTTGAAATGGTTTGTGTGCGTGTGTGTGTGCCGGAGGCGGGACGCGCCCGCCTCCGACCGGATCTTACGACTCAGGCGGCAGCATAACGCTGTCGATCACGTGAATCACGCCGTTCGAGGCCTCGATGTCGGCCGTGGTGACGGTGGCGTCATTGACCATGACACCGCCATCGATCGAGATCGTCACCGGCGCGCCGTTGACGGTTTCGGCTTCCATGCCGTCCGACAGGTCGCCCGACATCACCTTGCCCGGCACGACGTGGTAGGTGAGGATCGCGGTCAGCTGATCGCGGTTCTCCGGCTCGAGCAGGCTTTCCACCGTGCCCTCGGGAAGCGCGGCGAAGGCTTCGTCGGTCGGCGCGAAGACCGTGAACGGACCCTCGCCTTTCAGCGTCTCGACGAGACCGGCGGCCTCGAGCGCGGCGGCGAGCGTCGTGAAGCTGCCCGCCTCGACGGCCGTGTCGACGATATCCATGTCCTGCGCGAAGGCAGGAAACGCGAATGCGGACGCGGCGGTCATCGAAAGAAGCGTTCTGCGGAACATTGTGTCTTTCTCCATTGTCGGTAAATGCCCTTCAGTGGCATCGGGGCTCATTACGGTCGGTTTCCGGGTCCGGATCAGAAGAGACCGGACCCAAACCGACTTGACTTGCTCGAGTTCCCGCCTAAGCCGCGCCACATCGCGTGTTCCAGTCACGAATGGTTGATCGACCGTGATCTGGCGAGAGTGGCGAAGGCCCGGAGATGTGCACGCCTGCGTGAGATTTCAGTCTTCTTCTTTCTGTGCGCCCTATCATCGGCAATGGTGTGCGAGGAACGAGAGGAGGCTGAGCGATGGCCGGACGGTACAAGAGCAGTCTGAGGTGGTCGGACGTGACGCCGGAGGCGGTATGGATGACGCGCCGGCAGTGGATGGCGGGGGCGGCGGCGCTCGGCGCCATGGCGGGGCCGGCGGCGGCCTATTCGACCGACGAGGCGCCGAACACCTGGGACGAGATCACCAGCTACAACAACTATTTCGAGTTCGGCACCGGCAAGGAAGACCCCAAGCGCAACGCCGGCGCGCTGACGACCGAGCCCTGGTCGATCGTCATCGACGGGATGGTGGACCGGGCCGGTACCTACGATCTGGCGGACATCCTGAAGGACCAGACGATCGAGGAGCGCATCTA
>CAYTBD010000174.1:0-1722 GCA_964435755.1 uncultured Rhodobacterales bacterium | reverse complement strand
CGAGGCGTGGTCGATGGTCGTGCCGTGGAACGGGTTCGAGCTGAAGGATCTTCTCGACCGGGTGGGCGTGCAGCCCTCGGCCAAGTATGTGGCGTTCGAGACGGCGCTGCGGCCCGAGGAGATGCCGGGGGTGCGCTATCCGGTGCTCGACTGGCCCTATCGCGAGGGGCTGAGGCTCGACGAGGCGATGCATCCGCTGACGATCCTGGCGACGGGCATCTACGGGCGCGACATTCCGAACCAGAACGGCGCGCCGATCCGGCTTGTCGTGCCATGGAAGTACGGCTTCAAGTCGATCAAGTCGATCGTGCGGATCACGCTGACGGACACTCAGCCTCAGGCGAGCTGGAACATGTCGCAGCCGAACGAGTACGGCTTCTATTCCAATGTGAACCCCGATGTGGACCACCCGCGCTGGAGCCAGGCGACGGAGCGCCGGGTGGGTGCGGGGCTGTTCTCCAAGCGGACGCCAACGCTCATGTTCAATGGCTACGAGGAAGAGGTCGCGCCGATGTACGCGGGCATGGATCTCGAGACATACTTCTGATGCGGGCGTTCCGGTGGTTCAGAGGATAAACGACGCGCTGCGCCGTTTTCCGGTCTGGCCGCTCTACGTCCTGGGCGCGCTGCCGCCGGTGTGGTTCCTTTATCTCGGGCTCACGGGCGGGCTCGGCGTGGAGCCGATCAAGGAATTCGAGCACCGGCTGGGCGAGATCGCGCTCCAGGCGCTGATCGCCGCGCTCGTCGTGACGCCGCTGCGGCGCTTCACGGGCATCTCTCTCCTGAAGTTCCGGCGAGCGATCGGGCTGATCGCGTTCTACTACGTCGCCTGTCACCTGCTGGTTTGGCTGGTGCTCGACGTTCAGGATCCGGCGCGGATCTGGGCCGATATCGTCAAGCGGCCCTACATCACCATCGGCATGCTGGGCTTCCTGCTCCTGATCCCGCTCGCGCTGACCTCGAACAACTGGTCCCTGCGAAAGCTGGGCGCCGCGCGCTGGAAGCGGGTGCACTGGCTGGCGTATCCCGCCACCCTTCTGGGAGCGGTGCACTTCGTGATGCTTGCGAAGGGCTGGCAGATCGAGCCGCTGGTGTATCTGGGCGTGATTCTGGCCCTTCTGGCGGCGCGAGCCGTGCCGAGTCGCCGCCGCGCCCGTGCCTGAGGCCGAGTCGGGGCCGGATCCTGCGGATTCCGGTGCCGAGTCTGGGGGCAGGCCCGCGGAAAGCGCCCCGAACGCCCCGAGTCGGCCCGATTTCCCCTTGGTCAGCGCGGGTCGCCGCCGCGCGGCTAGTAGGCGGCTTCGAGCTCAAGTACCAGATTTTGTTGGGCGAATCCGGTCCGCTAAAAAAATGTCATGTTTCCCGAAAAAAGCCCTTGCGGACACAGGGCGCTCTCCGTAAATACCCCTTCACCGACGCGGCGAACACGCCAACATCGGAAAAACAACAGAGACACATGAGGCGGGGCGCGCCAGAGACACAGGGCGCACTCAGTCGATTTTGTCTCTCGCTCTTTGAAATCGCTGGTTACTGAAGAGATATGTGGGCGGTTTGGTCCTTTCGATGGATCGACGACTGCATATCAACCTTCCTAGGCTTCGGCCGATGATGGAAGTGTCAGCTTCACTGTTTGACGGACTTCGTTCCCTTGGAACGAAGCACATCAGACAGATGACTATCCCGGTCTTAGCCGGCCGGGATGATGTGCAGAGGTTCGAACGT
>CAYTBD010000173.1:4918-5721 GCA_964435755.1 uncultured Rhodobacterales bacterium | reverse complement strand
TGTCGCTCACCTTGATCGCGACGTTGAGCTCGGCCTCCTTCATCAGCCGCTCGCGGATCACCCGGCTCTGCACCTTCGATCCGTCGCGGCCCGCAAGCGGCGAATCGTTGATCCCGAAGGTCACGCTGATCGTCGGCGGGTCGATCGGCTGGGCGGGCAGGGGCTCCTCCACCGCCAGCGCGCAGATCGTGTCGGCCACCGTCGCCTTCGACATGCCCGCGATGGTCACGATGTCGCCCGCCTGCGCCTCGTCGATCGGCTGCTGGCCGAGGCCGCGGAAGGCGAGGATCTTGGAGATCCGGAACTGCTCGATCTTCTGGCCGTGCCGGGTCAGCGCCTGAACGGTCTGCCCGGTCCTGAGCCGTCCCGATTCGACCCGTCCCGTCAGGATGCGCCCGAGGTAGGGATCGGCCGACAGCGTCGTGGCCAGCATCCGGAAATCCTCGTCGGCATGGGCGATCTGGCGCGGCTTCGGCACGTGCCGCACGACGAGGTTGAAGAGGGCCGAAAGGTCCTTGCGCGGCCCGTCGAGCTCCTCGTCCGCCCAGCCGGACCGGCCGCTCGCATAGAGATGCGGAAAGTCGAGCTGGTCGTCGTCGGCGTCGAGCGCCGCGAAGAGGTCGAAGACCTCGTTGAGCGCCCGGTCGGGCTCGGCATCGGGCTTGTCGACCTTGTTCAGCACGACGATGGGCCGCAGTCCCAGCGCCAGCGCCTTCGCGGTCACGAACTTTGTCTGCGGCATCGGCCCCTCGGCCGCGTCGACCAGTAGGACCACCCCGTCGACCATGCTGAGAATCCGCTCG
>CAYTBD010000173.1:0-4908 GCA_964435755.1 uncultured Rhodobacterales bacterium | reverse complement strand
GAAGTCGGCGTGGCCGGGGGTGTCGACGATGTTGATGCGCGTGCCCTTCCACTCCACGGACGTGCACTTGGCGAGGATGGTGATCCCGCGTTCGCGTTCGAGGTCGTTGGAGTCCATCGCGCGTTCGGCCACGGCCTGGCCCGCGCGGAAGGCGCCCGACTGCTTGAGAAGCTCGTCGACGAGCGTTGTCTTGCCGTGGTCGACGTGCGCGATGATCGCGATGTTGCGGATATCCATGGGCGTCTTTCGAAAAGGGGTTGCGCGGCAGGTAAGGTCCCGGCCGCGAAAAGACCAGAGGCAAGCGTCAGTGCGGCGCCGTGTTCGAGAAAAGGTGGATCACGAGGATGCCGCCCAGGATCATCGCCATCCCGAGGATCGCCGGCCAGTCGAGCCGCTGGCCGAAGACGAGGAACGCGATCAGCGCGATGAAGACGATGCCGAGCCCCGACCACATCGCGTAGACGACGCCCACCGGCATCACCCTGAGCGTGAGCGACAGCAGGTAGAACGCCGTCGCGTAGCTCACGACGACGAGGAGGGACGGCCAGAGCCGCGTGAACTGCTGGCTCGCCTGCAACGCCGTGGTGCCGACGGTTTCCGCGGCCACGGCGAGGATGAGGTAGACGTAGGTCAGGGGCATGGGCGTCACCGCGCGATGTAGCGGTCCTTCCGGTGGTTGACCGCGATGATGAGGTTGACGACGACCGCTCCGAGGAGCGACCAGAGAACGAGGAGAGGATCGAGGACGAAGACGGCCGCCGCGAAGAGCGCGCCGTCGAAGGCAAGCTGGGTCCAGCCCGCGCGGAACCCGGTGCGCTCCTGCAGCCAGAGCGCCAGCACGCCCACCCCGCCCAGCGACGCGCCGTGGCGGAAGAGGACGATGAGCCCGAGCCCGATCGTGGCGCCTGCGAGGACCGCGCCCACCGCCGGATCGAGCCGCCCGATCTCGAAGACCCGCGGCAGGATCTCGGCGAAGAGCGAAAGAAGCGAGACGGCGATCGCGCTCTTCACGGTGAAGCGCGGACCCATCCGCATCCAGGCCAGCACCCAGAACGGCAGGTTCACCACGAAGAACACCGCCCCGAAGGACCAGCCCGACAGGTAGGAGACGAGCACCGCGAGGCCCGCCGTCTGCCCGGTGATCAGCCCGTTCGCGGTCAGGAAATGGACGCCGAGCGCGCACATCGCCGTGCCCAGGACGAAGGCCTGCGCATCCTCGAAGGGGGTGTGGGCGATGGTCTTGTGCGGTTCGGCCATGACCCGACCGCTTGCATGCTGCGCTGCGGAGAGTCCAGCGGCGTGGCGCCGCGCCCGGGAACCCGACGCAGGGTTGACGCGATGTTCCCTCTTTACCCCAAGACTTCGGGGCTTCGCGCGTCGGGCGGGCGCCGGCGCGCGGTTGCAAGGAAAGGAAGATCGCGCATGCGCCGCCTGATCCTGTGGTTCATCCTCGCCGCGACGCCGGCCGCCGCCGTCGACCTGCCGCCGCCCGTGGGGCCGGGCGCGCCGCTCCGGGAACGATTCTACCTCGCGTCCGAGGCGGCGGACGACCTGTCGCTTCTGGCCGCCCGGATCGAATGCGTCGCCCACCACCGCGCCCGGATCGAGGGACTGGTCGACAAAGGCGGCCTTGCCCGGGGCTGGTCGCCCGAGGCCGAACGGTTCTGGCGCCTGTCGCAGGCGCTCGACCTTTTCGAATCGGCGCATATCCGACCGCATGTCGACGCCCACACGCAGGAGGCGCTGGCAATGATCTACGCGGACGGCGGCGCCGCGCAGGTCGAGGACCGCGCGGAGCGGTGCCTGTCCTTCGGCGACATCTATGCCCTGCGCCGTCTCGCCGGCTGAGCCGTCACCCGCCGCCGAGCAGGCGGTCCACCTCGCTCCCCGGGATCGTGTGCCCCAGCGGCGCGAAGTCGCCCGCGCCGAACATCGCCCGGCCCGCATCGAAGATCGCACGGTGGGTGAGGCGCGCCAGCGCGGAGCCGAGCGAAATCCGCGCGACGCCGAGCGCGGCGAACTCCGCCCGTGACACCTCGGTGAAGGGGCCAACCGCCAGCGCGTTCACCGGCTTCGCCGTCGCCGCGACGACCCGCCCCAGATCGTCGAGCGTCCCCGGCACCGGCACGTAGAGACAATCCGCGCCGGCCTCGTCGAAGGCCCGGATGCGCCGGATCGCCTCGTCGAGGTCGTAGGCCCCGGTCATCACCCCGTCGGCCCGCGCCACGAGCACGAAGTCGCGGGGCAGGGCGCGCGCCGCCGCCACCGCCGCCCGGATCCGCTCGACGGCCAGCTCGCCGGGGTAGGCGCCGGCGTCCGGCAGCGCCGTATCCTCGACCGAGATGCCCGCGAGCCCCGCCTCGGCCGACAAGCGGACCGTCTCCGCCACCGTCTCGGGCGCCTCCCCGAATCCGTTCTCGAAGTCGCCCGACACCGGCAGTCCGGTGGCCGCCGCCAGTGTCTCGGCATGCGCCAGCGCCTCGTCGCGCGTCACGTGCCCGCCGTCCGGCCGTCCGAGCGTGAAGGCATGCGCCGCCGAGGAGGTTCCGATCGCCTCGGCTCCCAGCGCCTTCAGCATCTTCGCCGAGCCCGCATCCCAGGCGTTCGCCAGGATGAACGGCGCGCCCGGCCTGTGCAGCGCCCGGAACCGCGCCCCGATATCCTCCATCACACCGTCTCCCTCATCAGCGCTCCGGCGAAGGCCAGAAGCCGTCCCATCGCCTCCTCGAACGCCCCGTCTTCCAGCGTGAGCGCCACCCGCAGGTGCCCCGCCGCCGCGCTCCCGAAGCTCTCGCCCGGCATCACCGCGATTTTCTCGTCGTCGAGAAGCCGCTCCGCGAACGCCTCGCCCGAGAGCCTCGTCGCCCGCACGTCGAGCATCACGTACATCGCGCCCGAGGACGGGATCGCCCGCACGATGTCCTGTCCCGCGACCAGCCGCATCGCGGCCGCCCGCCGCCGCCGGAAGGGTGCGGCGATCTCCGCCTCGAACGCCGCGCCGCGCCCCAGAGCGTATTCGGCCGCGTCCTGCACGAAGCCCGCGACCCCGTAGGTCGTGTGCGTGGCGAGGTTCGTCAGGGGTCCGATGGCCTCCTCCGGGCCGACGAGCCAGCCGATCCGCGAGCCCGTCATCGCGTGGCTCTTCGACATCGAGCCCACGACGAGCGTCCGTTCCGCCATGCCCGGCAGCGCCCGGGGCGAGACGTGCCGCCCCTCCCAGACCTGCGTGTCGTAGACCTCGTCCGAGACCAGCCAGAGATCGCGTGCGCGGCAGACCTCCGCGACCCGCGCGAGCGTCTCTTCCGAATAGACCACCCCGGTCGGGTTGTTCGGCGTGTTCAGCAGAAGCGACACGGCGCCCTCGGCCCGCGCGCCGATCTCCTCCGCGCGAGGCTGGAAGGCGTCCTCCGCCCGGGTCGGCACCGCCACCGGCACGAGGCCCGCGCCCCGGATGGTGCCGGGATAGGTCGCGTAGCAGGGGTCGCAGTAGAGCGCCCGGTCCCCGGCCTCGCCCACCGCGTGATGCGCGGCGAAGAGCGCCGCCTGGCCGCCCGGGGTGATCAGCACGTTCTCCGGCCCGGTCGGCACGCCGGTCCGCGCGGTGACGCGTTGGGCCACGATCCGGCGCAGCGAGTCCGTTCCCTGGATCGCCGAATAGCCGGTATGCCCGCCCCGCGCCGCCCGGTGCATCGCGTCGAGGATGTCGGGGTGCGTCCGCACGTCGTGCTCCCCGATCGTGAGGTCGGCGATCTC
Organism: uncultured Rhodobacterales bacterium; assembly: GCA_964435755.1. GTDB lineage: Bacteria > Pseudomonadota > Alphaproteobacteria > Rhodobacterales > Rhodobacteraceae > DAINOF01. The sequence goes on along the minus strand of CAYTBD010000173.1, from coordinate 1,155 downwards.
CGCGCCGGCCTCCTTCAGCGCGCGCGCCCGGAAATGGATGCCCCAGCCTCCCGCGGCGTCGTCGGTCAGATGCGTGATGCGATGGGACGGTCTCATGGAGCGACAGGGCCACGCGGCGGCGGGGAAGTCAAACGGCCGGTCCCCGTGTCGCCATGCGAGGCTTGCCCGGCGCGGGGCGCGGGTATATGAGAACGCCATGACCCGCGCCGCGATCATTTCCCGCTGCATTCCCCGCTGACACACGTCGCGCGGGCCGGTCCTCTTTCCCTCTCAAGTCGATCTTGCTAAGGCCCGCGGGCGACCCGCCCGAAGGACGGCCCATGACCGAGATCAGGCTCTGGAACACGAAGACCAAGGCGAAGGAGGTCTTCACGCCCATCGACCCCCGGAACGTGCGCATGTACGTCTGCGGGCCGACGGTCTACGACCGCGCGCATCTGGGCAACGCCCGGCCCGTGATCGTCTTCGACGTCCTGTTCCGGCTGCTGCGCCATGTCTACGGGGCGGACAACGTCCTCTACGTCCGCAACATCACGGACATCGACGACAAGATCAACGCGACCGCGCGGAAGCGGAAGGCCGAGGGGGCCGAGGGCACGCTCGAGCACCTGATCCACGAGCGCGCCGACGAGACGATCCACTGGTATCACCAGGACATGGACGCGCTGGGCGCGCTGCGCCCCTCGATCGAGCCGCGCGCGACCCAGCACATCGGCACGATGATCGCGATGATCCAGGGGCTGATCGAGAGCGGCCACGCCTACGTGGCCGAGGGGCATGTGCTTTTCGCCGTCGACAGCTACGCCGAGTACGGCGCGCTTTCGGGCCGGACGGTCGAGGACATGATCGCCGGCGCCCGGGTCGAGGTGGCGCCGTTCAAGCGCAACCCGATGGACTTCGTGCTCTGGAAGCCCTCGGACGCCGATCTGCCCGGCTGGGACAGCCCCTGGGGCCGCGGCCGTCCCGGCTGGCACATCGAATGCTCGGCGATGAGCTATGAGCTTCTCGGACCAGCCTTCGACATCCACGGCGGCGGCATCGACCTCCAGTTTCCGCACCACGAGAACGAGATCGCGCAGTCGGCCTGCGCGCATCCCGAGGCCGATTTCGCGCGGGTCTGGATGCACAACGAGATGTTGCAGGTCGAGGGCAAGA
>CAYTBD010000172.1:0-5723 GCA_964435755.1 uncultured Rhodobacterales bacterium | reverse complement strand
CGGTCGCCTGCGTAGATGCCGAGGACAAGGTCGAGGCCTATCGCAACTGGCTGGGCCTGATGAAGGGCGATCTCACCACGAAATTCAGGAAGGGCGAGGAGACGGTCGAGCGGGCGCTCAATCCCGATCACGTCTTCACCGGCCCGGACGGCGAGGAGGTGTCGGTGAAGGGCCGTGCGCTGATGCTCGTGCGCAACGTCGGCCACCTGATGACGAACCCCGCGATCCTCGACCGCGAGGGCAACGAGGTCTTCGAGGGGCTGATGGACGCGATGGTGACGGCGCTGATCGCGATGCACGACCTGAAGAAGGATCACGGCCCGAGGAACTCGGTCGCGGGGTCCGTCTATGTCGTGAAGCCCAAGATGCACGGCCCCGACGAGGTCGCCTTCGCCGACGAGACCTTCACCCATGTCGAGAAGGTGCTGGGCCTGCCGCGCTACACCGTGAAGCTCGGCATCATGGACGAGGAGCGGCGGACGAGCGTCAACCTCAAGCAATGCATCCGCGCCGCGAAGCACCGGGTGGCCTTCATCAACACGGGCTTCCTCGACCGCACGGGCGACGAGATCCACACCTCGATGGAGGCCGGGGCCTTCAGCCGCAAGGATTTCATCAAGCGCAAGTTCTGGATTTCGGCCTACGAGAACAGGAATGTCGACATCGGCCTCGAATGCGGACTGTCGGGGCGGGCGCAGATCGGCAAGGGCATGTGGGCGATGCCCGATCGCATGGCGGCGATGCTCGAGACGAAGATCGAGCATCCGAAGGCCGGGGCGAACTGCGCCTGGGTTCCCTCGCCCACGGCGGCGACGCTGCATGCGCTGCACTACCACAAGGTCGACGTCTTCAAGGTGCAGGACGCGCTTCGCAAGGGCGGGCGGCGCGCGCATGTGGACGGCCTTCTCGAAATCCCGCTGGCGACGTTCCGCAAGTGGTCGAAGGATCAGATCATCCGGGAGGTGGAGAACAACGCGCAGGGGATCCTGGGCTACGTGGTGCGCTGGATCGACCAGGGGGTGGGCTGTTCGAAGGTGCCCGACATCCACGACGTGGGGCTCATGGAGGACCGCGCGACCTGCCGGATATCCTCGCAGCACATCGCGAACTGGCTGCATCACGGGGTCGTCACGACGGACGAGACGATGGAGGTGATGAAGCGGATGGCGGAAGTCGTGGACCGGCAGAACGCGGGCGACCCGTTCTACGAGCCGATGGCGCCCGGCTTCGACGGGATCGCCTTCCGCGCGGCCTGCGATCTGGTGTTCAAGGGGCGCGTGCAGCCGTCGGGCTATACCGAGCCGGTCCTGCACGCGTCCCGGCTGGAGCGGAAGGCGCAGCGGGCGGCGTGAGAGCCGGGGGCCTTGCCCCCGGACCCCCAGAGTATTTCGGCCGAGATGAAGGAGCCGCGACATGGCGGAGATCACACTGAGGAAGGCGCGGACGATCGTCCGCAAGGCGCTCGAAAAGGGGCGCGAATTGGAGCTGAAGCCGCTTTCGGTCGTCGTGCTGGACGCGGGCGGCCATGTCATCGCCTTCGAACGCGAGGACGGGGCGAGCCCCGGGCGCTTCGCCATCGCCCATGGAAAGGCCTACGGGTCGGTCATGCTGGGGATCGCGGGCACCGCGCAGCGCGACCGGGCGGAGGCGCAGGCCTACTTCGTTCAGGCGATGAACGGGCTTTTCGGCGGGCGATTCGTGCCCGTTCCGGGCGGCGTTCTGGTGCGCGACAAGAAGGGTGCGGTCGTCGGCGCCGTGGGCGTCACCGGGGACACATCCGAGAACGACGCGGCCGCCGCGCTTGCCGGGATCGATGCCGCGGGTCTTCTCGGCGAGGCGTGACCTCCGTCATCGCTCCGACACGGTGCCCGAAATTCGTGCACACCCCCTTGTGCACGCGCCGGGCGCGGGCTTTGCTGTTTCAACGCTCCGAGACGCCCTATATGAGGAACCGGAAGGGGTGAGACACGGCAGATCATGACGCGACCAGTTGTCGGCATCATCGGAAACGCGCATCTGATCAACGATCAGTATCCGGCGCACGCGGCGGGGGAGATGAACACCGCCGCCGTGAGCGAGGTATCGGGCGCGATGCCGTTGCTGATCCCGCCGGACCCGCGCTACGCGTCGGTCGCGGAACTCATGTCGGTCTGCGACGGGTTCGTCCTGACCGGCGGGCGCCCCAACGTGCACCCCGAGGAATACGGCGAGACCGCGACGGAGGCGCACGGAACGTTCGATCGCGCGCGCGACGCCGTCGTCCTGCCGCTGGTGCGGGCCTGCGTCGAGTCGGGCCAGCCGTTTCTCGCGATCTGCCGGGGGTTTCAGGAGGTGAATGTCGCGCTGGGCGGGTCGCTTTATCCCGAGATCCGCGATCTGCCGGGCCGGATGAACCACCGGATGCCGCCCGATGGCACGCTCGAGGAAAAGTTCGAGCTCCGCCACGACGTGACCTTCCGCGAGGGCGGCGTGTTCCACCGCCTGATGGGAGCGCGGACCGTGCGGACCAACACGCTGCACGGACAGGGGATCAAGCGGCCGGGCAAGCGGATCGTGATCGACGGGACCGCCGACGACGGGACGCCGGAGGCGCTCTATGTCGACGGTGCGGCCGGCTTCAGCTTGGGCGTGCAGTGGCACCCGGAATGGAACGCCGCGAACGATCCTGTCTCCCGGCCGCTCTTCGAGGCGTTCGGGAAGGCGGTCGGCGACTGGTCCGCAGGGAAGCGGCCGAAACGGCTGAAGAGCGCTTGACCGGTATCAAGGCGCCGGGCGTGGCCCTCTGGCAGGGTGACGCCGCAACGCGGGAGGTCGCCCATGAAGATCCTGATCGTCTACGCCACGACCGAGGGGCAGACCCGGAAGGTCGCGCGCCACGCCTTCGACTGGCTCGCCGGAGCGGGGCATGCCGCCGAGCTTATCGGTGCGGAAGAGGCGAAGGGGCTCGATCCTTCGGCCTATGACGCCGCGATTCTTGCCGGATCGGTTCACGCCGGGCGCTATCAGAAGGCGCTTGCGTCCTTTGCCGCCGAAAGCGCGGGGGCGTTGAGCAAGGTTCCCACGCTCTTCCTGTCGGTCTCCCTGGCGGCCGCGGGGGACGATGCGGACGACTGGAAGGGAATCCGCGATTGCGTCGCGCGGTTCGCCGAGGAGACGGGCTGGACGCCGGACCGGGTGGAGCATGTCGCGGGCGCGTTCCGGTTCTCGGAATACGATTTCTTCAAGTCCTGGGCGATGCGCTGGATCGCGGCGCAGAAGGACGAGAGCGTGACGCCGGGCCAGGACAAGGAATACACCGACTGGGCGGCGCTGGACGCTGCGCTGAGGGACTGGACCGAAAGGCTGTCGACGAGCTAGCGGGGCGGTTTTCGAGGGCCGATCGGGTGAAAACGGCCCCGTCGCCGGGGGCGTCGATACTCCTGCCGGTCACGTCACGGCGGCACGCGCACGGTATTCGTCGCGGTCCCATGCCTCGGTTCGCGTGATGTCTTCGAGCGTTTCCGCGGCTCGGACCACCTCGTCCGGTCCGATGTAGAGCGGCGTGAAGCCGAAGCGGAGCGTGTCGGGCGCGCGGAAGTCGCCGATCACGCCGCGTGCGATGAGCGCCTGCATGATCGCGTAGCCCTCGGGGTGGCGGAAGCTGACCTGGCTGCCCCGCGTCCCGGGATCGCGGGGGGAGCCGAGGGTGAGGCCAGGGCAGCGGGCCTCGACCTCGGCGATGAAGAGTTCGGTAAGCTCGACAGAGCGTTGGCGGAGGTCGTTCATGTCGACCGCGTCCCAGACGTCGAGCGCGGCGTCGAGGGCGGCGAGTTGCAGGATCGGGGGCGTGCCCACGCGCATCCGCTCGATCCCCCGTCCCGCGCGATAGTCGAGATCGAAGGCGAAGGGCGCCTCGTGGCCGAGCCAGCCGGACAGGGCGGGGCGGGCCTGCTCTGCGATGTCCGGTTTGACGTAGATGAACGCCGGAGCGCCGGGTCCGCCGTTGAGGTACTTGTAGGTGCAGCCGACGGCGAAGTCGGCCTCGGCCGCCGTGACATCGACCGGCAGGGCGCCGGCGGAGTGGGCAAGGTCCCAGACGGCGAGGGCGCCGGCCTCGTGCGCTCTGGCGGTCAGGGCCTGCATGTCGTGGCGGCGGCCGGTGCGGTAATCAACCTCGGTCAGCATGAGAACGGCGAGGTCGTCGGTGATGTGCGCCCCGACGTCCTCCGGTTCGACGACACGGAGTTCGTAATCGGGGCCAAGTGTGCGCACGAGGCCGCTGGCCATGTAAAGATCGGACGGGAAGTTGCCGGAATCGCTCAGAATCACCTTTCGGCCGGGCCGCATCTCCAGCGCCGAGGCAAGCGCCTGATAGACCTTCACCGACAGGGTGTCTCCCATCACGACGCTGCCCGGAGGCGCGCCGATGAGCCGCCCGATCCGGTCCCCGACGCGGGAGGGCATGTCCATCCAGCCGGCCCTGTTCCAGCCGGTGATGAGCATCTCGCCCCACTCCTCCGTCATCATGCGCCGGACGCGGTCCACCGCGGTTTCCGGCAAGGGCCCCAGGGAGTTGCCATCGAGGTAGATCAGGCCCTCGGGCAGGTGGAAGAAGGTGCGGGTCGCGTCGAAGTCGGTCATTCGGGGTCCCGGGGCGGCATGTGGAAAGGGTATCGCTTCGCCACGTATTCCATCCGCGCCCCGGAGGCGCAAGGATCAGCCCCCGGTCGAACTTCCCTCGCGCACGGGTTGGCGGGAGCGGGCGCGGCGGCTATGGCTCTGTCATGAAATGGCTCGATCTGCCTCCCCTTTGGCTTGCCGTCTTCGTCGCGCTCGGCTGGGCGCAGGCGCGGTATGTGCCGATCGTCTCTTTCGGGATCTGGGGCGATTGGCTCGGCGCGGGGCTCGTGCTCGCCGGGCTTGGTCTGATGGGTGCGGCTGCGCTCGAGATGCGGCGGTACCGAACGACGATCGTTCCCCACCGGATGCCGGTCGCGATGGTGTCGAGCGGGATCTTCGGGCTCTCGCGGAACCCGATCTACCTCGGAGACGCGCTGATCCTCGCGGGGCTCGGGCTTCGCTGGGATTCGCCTCTCGCGATCGTTTCCGTCCCGGTGTTCATGTGGCTCGTGACGCATCGGTTCATACGCGGCGAGGAGGCGCGGTTGAGGGAGAGATTCGGAGAGGCTTTCGACCGCTACGCGGCCCGTGTCAGGCGGTGGATCTGACGGTTTGCAGGCCATCAGGGGCCGCCTTGTGAAATAATGTTGCGCAAGATATGAGAGTCGGCGACCGACTGCTCCGCATCGGAGCGCATGGAACAACCGGAGGATCCAGAGACGTGAAGATCGGGACGCCGAAGGAGATCATCGAGGGCGAAGCGCGGGTGGCGATGACGCCGGAGAGCGCGGGTCAGCTGCAAAAGCTCGGGCATGAGTGCGTGATCGAGACGGGGGCCGGCGAGGCCGCGGGCTTCTCGGACGCGGCCTACAAGGAGGCCGGCGTCGAGGTGGTCAAGACCGCCGCCGCCCTCTGGAAGGCGGCCGACATCGTGGCCAAGGTGCGCCCGCCGACCGAGACCGAAGCCAAGCGGCTGCGCAAGGGGCAGACGCTGATCTCGTTCTTCTGGCCGGGCCAGAACGAGGCGCTGCTGAACCTCGCCAAGGACAAGGGCGCGACCGTCATCGCGATGGACATGGTGCCGCGCATCTCCCGCGCGCAGAAGATGGATGCGCTGTCGTCGA
>CAYTBD010000171.1:0-5738 GCA_964435755.1 uncultured Rhodobacterales bacterium | reverse complement strand
CCGCCGATGTCCTTGCCGAGCGCGAGCGGCAGCCGCATGTTCGAATCACCGAAGTCGCGGGCGGAGAGAATCTCGCGCAGGACGACCTTCTCGCGGTTGGCGTTCGGAAGCTCGATGCCGATGACCGACCGGCCCGGAACCGTCGAGACGCGGGCCGACAGCGCCGACATCGACCGCGCGATGTCGTCGGCCAGCCCGATGACGCGACTGGCCTTCAGGCCGGGGGCCGGTTCGAGTTCGTACATCGTGACGACCGGGCCCGGTCGGACCGAGACGATATCGCCTTTCACGCCGTAGTCGTCGAGGACGCTTTCCAGCATCCGCGCGTTCTCTTCGAGCGCCTCGTTGGACGGGTGGTGGCGCTGGATCGTTTCGGGATTGGTGAGAAGCGAGAGCGGCGGGGTCTCGTAGGATGACGCGGCATCCGTGAAGAGCGAAGGCTGTGCCTCGGCCCGCGCCTTTTGCGAGGGCTGGGCCTTTTTCGCGGAGGTCTGCACGACGCGCTTCTGCTCGGCCGCGGCGGCGGAGCGGCCGGTCTCGAACATGGGCGTGGCGGCGAGGGCGGGGCGGCCCTCGACCAGTTCCGGCTCCGGCATCTCCCAGTCCTGGGGGTCGTCCTCGTCATGGAACCCGGTGTCGGCGGGCTCTTGGCGCACGACCGGCGGTTCGGCCCGGGCGACCGAAGGGGCCGGGCGATCGCCGACCTTGGCGCGCACCGCGGTGGCGATCCGGGCGCGAATGCGGTCGTCGCCGGTGAGCGCCTCCTCCGGCTCGAAGGCCATGAGATCCGGCTCCGGATCGGAGCGGGTCACGAAGGCTTTCGCGCGGCCGAGAAGACCGCGGCGCGGCGGGTTCTCGACGCGCGGTTCGTCGCGGAACGCGCCGGCGCGCAGGACGGGCGTCCGGCGCCGGCGTCCATCGACGGCTTCGGAGGCAGAGCCGGCTTCCTCGGCCGCGGCCGCGCGGGCGGCCCGGCGACCGGCCACCCAGGTCGAGCCGGCCGCGGCGCCCCTCAAGGTTCCGACCGCGCCCCGCGCGAGCAGACGGAGCGCGCTGTGATAGACCATGATGAGCGACCGCAGACCGTAGCGCGCGGCGGAGGCGAGTTCGGCGCGTGTGAAGCCGAGCACGTAGGCCGACATCCAGACCGCCGCGATCGCCGAGGCGAAGGCCGTGACCCGGAGGCCGAGCGCGGCGTTCACGGGCAGCATGCCGAGAAACGCGCCGAGCACGGTATCCCCGAAGAGGCCGCCGAGGCCGAAGGAGTGCGACCACGAGGCCGGAGGGACATGGGTCGAGGCGTAGATCGCGCAGAGGGCGATCGCGATCGGCGCGAAGATCAGGCGATTGACCGCGCGGTCCGCGCCGGTGTCGGCTATGAGGCGCAGGCCCCAGACACAAAGCACGACGGCGAGGCCCCAGGCGGCGAAGCCCGCGATCACGACGAGCGGCGAGGCGATCGAGGCGCCGAAGCGGCCGAGATGGTTGCGGGCCGGCTCGTCGGTGGCCGAGAGCCAGCTCGGGTCGTCGGGTGAGTAGGAGCCGAGCATCAGGGCCGCGGCGATGCCAAAGGCGAGAAGCGCGAGGCCCAGAAGCTCGCGGCCGCGCCGTTCGATGATCGCCTGCGTGTCGCTGTCGAACAGCGGGTCCCGTTGCCTCGTCTGGTATGCCATGCGTGCCTCTTGCCTCAACTCATCAGGCAGTCGCGGATGGAGTCGAGCCCGCGCTGCAGTTCGTCTTCGTCGTCGGTGACCATCGCCACCCGGATGTAGCCCCGGCCGGGATTCTCGCCGTCGACCTCCCGGGAGAGATAGGCGCCCGGCAGGACGCGCACGCCCGTCTCGCGCCAGAGCGTCAGCGCGGCCTCTTCGCCGTCCGCGACGGGCAGCCAGAGGAAGAACCCGGCCTGCGGCGCGCCGCACCCCTCGACGCCTGCGAAGACGCGGTCGGCGATGTCGTACTTCCGGTGATAGAGCGCACGGTTCTGCTCCACGTGGCTCTCCTCGGACCAGACGGTTTCGGCCGCGCGCTGGAGGGGGAGGGGGACCGGTGCGCCGGAATAGGCGCGGAGCTGTTTGACGGCGGCGATGCTGCGGGGGCCGCCCGCCACGAAGCCCGCGCGGAGGCCGGGCAGGTTCGAGCGCTTGGACAGCGAATGGAAGATCAGGACGCGCTCCGGGTCGGCGCCTCGGGCGGTGGCCGCTTCAAGAGCGCCGGGGGGCGGCGCGTCGCGGTAGATCTCGGAGTAGCACTCGTCGGCGAAGATGCGGAAGTCGTGCTTTTCGGCGAGTGCGATGAGATCGGCCCAATAAGCGCGCGAGGCGACGGCGCCCTGCGGGTTCGCGGGCGAACAGAGATAGGCGATCGTCGTTCTGTCTAGGATCTCAGGCGGAAGCGCCGCGTAATCGGGGAGAAAGCCGGTCTCGGCGGTCGCGGGGACGTAGACCGGCTCGGCGCCGACCGACAGCGCGGCCACCGCGTAGACCTGGTAGAATGGATTGGGCGTGAGAACGACGGGCGTGCGGCCGGCCTTCGCCTCGGGACATAGGGCGACGGCGGCGTTGAAGAGGCCCTCGCGGGTGCCGTTCAGGCCCATGATCTGGGTGTCGGGGTCGAGGGTGACGCGGTAGCGGCGGGCGACCCAATCGGCCATGGCTTTGCGAAGCTCGGGCGTACCTTCGTTCGGCGGGTATTTTCCGAACTCCGCGGCGTGGTCGGCGATGACCTGGGCGACCCACGGCGGAAACGCGTGGCGCGGCTCTCCGATCGTCATCTGGATCACCTCGCCGCCCGGGGCATGCGAATCCAGAAGCCGCCGCAGTCGCGGAAACGCGTATTCAGGCAGTTTCGAAAACCGCTCGGGAAAGCTCATACTGTGCCTCAAGCCGGGGTCATGACGCCCCGTTCGGCCGGAGACTAGCCGCGCGGTCGGGGACGGTCCAGAAATCTCACCGTGCGCTGCAGGGACCGAACCCGGTCTGTGGCATTTACGCCAAAGCCCTCTCGGCTGCCGCGCCCAGGCGCAGAAGGCGCTCCTCGGTCATCGGCGGCGTCATCAGGGACACGCCCGTCGAGGGCACGCCGGTCGGAAGCGTAAGTGCAGGAATACCCATGAGATTTCCGATCCGCGTATTGCGGAGCGTCATCAGGTTCGAGGAAACGAAATAGTCGGGTTCCGTGGCGACCTTGGCGGCTTTGGGCGGCAGGATGGCGCAGGTCGGTACGAGGACGGCATCATAGCCCGCAGTGGCGGAGCGGTAGGCTGCGCGGAGGCGGTCGAGCGCGAGCCACGCGGCGACATAGTCGGCTCCGGAGAAGTCCTTTCCACCCCGGAACCGTTCCAGAACCTGCGGGAACATGGCTTCCGGATCCGCCTCGATGACATGTTTCCAGGTGCCGTAGGCTTCGGTGGCGAAGAGAATGGGTGCGAGCGCCATCGCTTCGGCCACTGCGGGAATTTCCGCGTGGTCGATGGCGGCCCCTGCATCGGCAAAGCGGCGGACCGCCAGATCGAAGCCCTTCGCGGGATCATCCTCGATTCCGTCGAAGGCTGTCGTGTCGAGGACGAGAAACCGGGCACCGGAGAGCGATGCCCCCCGGAGGTCGGCTGCCCGTCCGCCTTCAAGCACCGCCAGCACCAAGGCGGCGTCCTCGACGGACCGGCAGAGCGGGCCGACGGTGTCGAACTTCGCGCAAAGCGGGAGGGCGCCTTCGAGCGAGACGCGCCCGGCGGTCGTCTTGAGGCCGACGAGGTCGTTCCAGACGGACGGGATGCGAACCGAGCCGCCGGTGTCGGAGCCGATGCCGCAGGCGGCGAGGCCGAAGGCGACGGAGGCGGCGGCTCCGGACGAGGAACCGCCCGGCACCGCGTCGGGGTCGTTCACGCAGGGCGGCGTGGCCGTCATCGGATTGTAGCCGAGGCCGGAGAAGGCGAGTTCGGTCTGGTGGGTCTTGCCGAGACAGACGAGACCGAAGGCGGTGGCGTTGCGCAGCACCCGGGCATCGGACGTCGGTGTCCGGCCTGCGAGGAGCTTGGAGCCGGATTCTGTCGCGACGCCGGCCGTGTCGAAGAGGTCCTTCCACGAGATCGGCACGCCGTCGAGCGGCGAGAGCCGGTGACCGGAGGTCGCACGCGCCTCCGCCGCGCGGGCTTCGGCGAGGGCGCGGTCCGGCGTTACGCGGACGTAGACGCGGTCGTGCAGCGGGTGGTCGAAGATCGCACCGAGATAGGTTTCGGTCAGCGCGACAGGGCCGATTTCGCCGGTCGCGATCGCACGTCCCAGATCCGCCGCGGTCATGGTCAACCAGTCGTTCATCGAGGTCCCTTTTGCTGTTCGCCGGGACGGTAGCGGCAGGGCAGCGCATGGACAATGCCCGGCCCGCGATCATATTGCAGGTCATGACATACGACACGGACGTTCTGATTGCGGGCGGCGGGCTCAACGGCACCTCGCTGGCGCTGGCGCTGGCCTCGGGCGGGCTGCGCGTGACGGTGGTGGACCCGGCTCCGGCGGGCGTTCGGGAGGCTCCGGAATTCGACGGGCGGAGCTATGCGCTGGCGCTCACGTCGCAGCGGCTTCTGACGGTGCTGGGCGTCTGGGCGGACGTCGTTGCGCAGTCGCAGCCGATCCTCGAGATCAAGGTGACGGACGGGCGCGCGGGCGAAGGGCCGTCGCCCTTCGTGCTGGAGTTCGACCATGCCGAGATCGAGGAAGGTCCGATGGGCTACATGGTCGAGGACCGCTTCCTGCGCGGGGCGCTGCTGCGCGCGGTCGCGGCCTCGGACCGGGTGACACAGGTCGAGGGCACGGTGGCGGATCACCGGGCCGTCGACGGAGGCGTGGACGCCGTGCTGTCGGATGGGCAGCGGATTCGCGCGCGGATGATCGCCGGATGCGACGGCAGGGCGAGCCCCACGGCGGCGCGCGCGGGGATCAGACGGCAGGGCTGGCGCTACGGGCAGACCGCGCTCGTTTGCGCGATCGCGCACGAGCGGCCGCACGGAGGCGTCGCGCACCAGTTCTTCATGCCGCCGGGACCGCTTGCCATCCTGCCGCTGCACGGTAACAGGTCGTCGATCGTCTGGTCCGAGACCGAGGCGAACGCCGCCCGGATCCAGTCCCTGGACGACGACGGCTACCTCGCGATTCTCCGGCCGCGGTTCGGAGACTTTCTGGGAGAGATATCGCTCGCGGGGAAACGGTGGACGTATCCTCTGGCGCTCTCGATGACGCTGAGCTTCACGGGCGCGCGGCTGGCTCTCGTCGGCGACGCGGCGCACGCGATGCATCCCATTGCGGGGCAGGGGCTGAACGCCGGGCTGAAGGACGTGGCCGCGCTGGCCGAGGTACTGACAGACGCCCGCCGGCGCGGCGAGGACATCGGGCGGCCCGAGGTGCTGGAGCGGTATCAGCGCTGGCGCCGGTTCGACACGACGACACTCCTGCTGGCCACGGATTTCTTCAACCGACTGTTTTCCAACGACAACGGCCTTCTGCGGCTGGCGCGGGATCTGGGCATGGGCGCGGTCAACGCGATGCCGGGCGTGCGGCGCAGGTTCATTCGCGAGGCGGCGGGGCTGTCGGGCGATCTGCCGAAGCTGTTGCAGGGGCGGCCGGTCTGACGGCAGGCGGCGCGGGGCGCGCGCGGGAGCGACGGGGCCGTCTGCGCCGTCACGCCGGAGGCGTGCGCGGATAGGGGCGAGGGGCCGTCTGCGCCGTCACGCCGGGGGCGTGCAC
>CAYTBD010000170.1:0-5741 GCA_964435755.1 uncultured Rhodobacterales bacterium | reverse complement strand
GAGGAGGGCGACGCGGTGCGCCGCTGCACCGGCGGGCTGATCTGCCCCGCGCAGGCCATAGAGAAGCTCAAGCATTTCGTCTCCCGCGCCGCCTTCGACATCGAGGGGCTGGGCGCGAAGCTCGTCGAGGAGTTCTACCGCGAGGGCTGGATCAGGGAACCGGCCGACATCTTCACGCTCGAGGACCGCTACGGTCCGGGAAACCTCACGCAGCTGAAGAACCGCGAGGGCTGGGGAGAGAAGTCCGCCGCGAACCTTTTCGCCGCGATCCGCGAGCGGCGGACGATCCCGCTGCGCCGGCTGATCTTCGCGCTCGGCATCCGCCACGTGGGCGAGGCGGCGGCGGGGCTGCTCGCCGACGCCTACGGTTCGTGGACCGCCTTCGAGGCGGCGATGACCCGGGCCGAGGTCGGGCAGGGCCCGGACTGGGAGGCGCTGACGAATATCGACGGCGTGGGCGATGTCATGGCGAAATCGCTCGTCACGACCTTCCATCAGGAGGCCGAGCGCGCATCGATCGACCGTCTCGTCGCGCACCTGACCGTCGAGGACGCCGAGCGGCGGACGACCGAGGGGAGCCCCGTCGCGGGCAAGACCGTCGTCTTCACCGGAACGCTGGAAAAGATGACCCGCGCCGAGGCCAAGGCGCGGGCCGAGGCGCTGGGGGCCAGGGTGGCGGGCTCCGTGTCGGCGAAGACCGATCTCGTGGTCGCCGGACCGGGGGCGGGGTCGAAGGCGAAGAAGGCCGGGGAACTCGGCATCGAGACGATCGACGAGGACGGCTGGCTCGCCCTCGTCGGCGACGCATGACCGGCCGCCCGGAGATCCTGTTCCCGCTCTTCGCCGCGCTCGACGGCCTGCCCGGCGTCGGACCCAAGAGCGCGGCGGCGCTGGTGCAGGGCGGCATCGGCTCGCCGCGCGACCTGATCTTCACGCTGCCCCATTCGGTGATCGACCGGACGCGCCGCGCCTCGGTCCGCGACGTCCCCGCGCCGGCGACGGCTACCGTGGAGGTCACCGTCGGCCGCCACGCCCCGCCGCGCCTCAAGGGCCGCCCCTACCGGATCGAGGTGACGGACGCCGCGACGACGTTCCAGCTCGTGTTCTTTCACGCGCGGGAGGACTGGCTGAAGCGTCAGCTGCCCACGGGTCAGCGCCGCGTCGTCTCGGGCAAGGTGGAGCTGTTCGACGGGGTGGCGCAGATGGTCCATCCCGATCACATCCTGCGCCCCGGGGAGGCCGATGCGATCCCGCAGTTCGAGCCGGTCTACCCGCTCACCGGCACGCTCACGCAGAAGCAGATGGCGAAGGCGGTGGCGGGGGCGCTCGACCGGGTGCCGGAGCTCGAGGAATGGATCGACCCCGCGCTCGCGGGCCGCGAGGGCTGGCCCGTCTGGTCCGACGCCGTCCGCGCCGCCCATGCGCCCGCGCGGGAAGGCGATCTCCTGCCGGACGCGCCGGCGCGCCGCCGGCTCGCCTATGACGAACTCTTCGCGCACCAGCTGACGCTCGCGCTCGCCCGCGCGACCCGGCGGCGAGCGGCGGGTGTCGCGAGCCATGCCACGGGCGCCCTCCAGTCGAAGGTCCGCGAGGCGCTGCCCTACCGTCTGACCGGCGCGCAGGAGCGGGCGGTCTCGGAAATCACCGCCGACATGGCGACGGCGTTCCGGATGAACCGGCTCCTGCAGGGCGACGTCGGCGCGGGCAAGACGCTCGTCGCGCTCATGGCGCTGCTGATCGCCGTGGAGGCGGGCGGGCAGGGGGTGATGATGGCGCCCACCGAGATCCTCGCCCGGCAGCATCACGCCAACCTCGCGCCGCTTGCGGACATCGCGGGTGTCCGGCTGGAGATCCTGACGGGCCGGGACAAGGGCGCGGAACGCGCCGCCAGACTCGAGGCGCTGGCCCGCGGCGACATCGGCATCCTCGTCGGCACCCATGCCGTCTTCCAGAAAGGCGTCGACTTCAAGGATCTCCGCCTCGCGATCGTCGACGAGCAGCACCGCTTCGGCGTGGCGCAACGGCTCGCGCTCGGGTCGAAGGGACGGGCGGTCGACGTGCTCGTGATGACGGCGACGCCGATCCCGCGGTCGCTCTCGCTCGCGCAGTATGGCGACATGGACCTGTCCCTGCTCGACGAAAAGCCGCCCGGGCGGACGCCGGTGAAGACCGCGCTCGTCTCGGCGGGGCGGATGGACGAGGTGGTGGAGCACCTGCGGCACGCGATCACCGAGGGGCGGCAGGCCTATTGGGTGTGCCCGCTCGTCGACGAAAGCGAGGTGAGCGACCTGACGGCGGCGGAGGACCGCTTCAAGCGGCTGCGCGCCGCGCTCGGCGACGAGGCGGTCGGGCTCGTCCACGGCCAGATGCCGGCGCCGGAGAAGGACGCGGCGATGGCGCGTTTCGAGAGCGGGCAGACCAAGGTGCTCGTCGCGACGACGGTGATCGAGGTCGGCGTCGACGTGCCGAACGCCTCGATCATGGTGGTCGAGCGGGCGGAGAGCTTCGGCCTCGCGCAACTGCACCAGCTGCGCGGCCGGGTCGGGCGGGGCGCGGCGGCCTCGACCTGTCTTCTGATGTATCAGCCGCCGCTCACCGAGGGCGGACGCCGGCGGCTCGAGATCCTGCGCGAGACCGAGGACGGCTTCCGCATCGCCGAGGAGGACCTCGCGCTGCGGGGCGCCGGGGATCTGCTCGGAACGGCGCAATCGGGGCTGCCCCGGTTCCGGATCGCCGACATCGAACGGCAGACCGGCCTCATGGCCATGGCCCAGAGCGACGCGCGGGCGCTGCTTCACGCGGACCCGACGCTCGAGACCGGCCGGGGGCAGGCGGCCCGCACGCTTTTGTGGCTGATGGAGCAGGACAAGGCGATCCGCCTGATTTCAGTCGGTTAGCATGGTGTTCTCGTTTGTTCGCGGATGTTCTTAAAAAGTTCTTTACAGCGAGGCGCCGATATGAGAACAAAGCAGCAACGGAAACGCAATTCGAGGCCGCCCCATGCTCGACGATCTCAAGGACGCCCTGTCCCGCGCACCTGCCACGCTCGCTCAGGATATCGCCGGAGGCGCCGCGCTCATGGTGATCCTCGTCGTCGGGCTGCACCTGCCTGGCTTCGTCTGACCCTCTGCCTGCGGTCTGTTCGCCGCCGGTCCCGCATCCTGTCCCCAAGCCGATGCGTCGACCTGTCCCGATCGGGGCCCCAAGCCCCGCGACCGGCGCCCGAAATGACAGACACGCTCCTGCCGCCGCCTTCGATCAGAAGTGCGGCGGCTTTTTTCATGGGATATAGGCGAGCCGCAGGCCGCCCCAGTGACGGCCCTTGACGGTGATCGGGGCGCAGAGATCCTTCATCATCCTGAACGCCCCGCCGCCCATGTCGCGGCGGTAGACCTGAAGCAGGAAGGGCGCGGTGTTGCCGCCCGCCTTGCGCCCGACGCGGTCGTCGAAAAGCCGGCGGTTCCGGCAATGCGCGGCGTTCCAGACCCGATCGTCGCCCTGGGGTTCGGAGAACTTGCGGTTGTGCGTCGGCAGATAGCCGTTCCGGTCGACCGCCGCGCAGAAGACGACCCGGTCGTCGAAGGCGAGCGCCGCTTCCTGCACGGGCGGAAACAGGGCATCCGTCACGTCGGTGAAGCGGGCGAGCATCTGCGGAGGGTCGGTTCCCGGGATCCCGACATAGTCCTCCGAGAAGAGATCCGACAGGGAGATCCGCCCGGCATCCACGGCGGCCTCGAGCGCGCGGGAGAGCGCCGCGGCATCCTGGCGGACACGCCGGATGAACGCCGCGTCGCCGGAGGTGCCGCCCTGCATGACGGTGCCCTGGACGATCCGCTCGCCGCGGTCGATCATCTCATCCGCGCGGTCGCGCGCCTGCGCCACGCCCGCGGCCGTCGCTTCGAACCCGGCGCCGATATCCTCGAAGGCGGGCCTGAACGCCTGCACCGCGCTGTCCGCCCGGTCCCCGGCGCGGGAGATGTCGGCGCAGACGTCCCGCGCCGTCCGCAGCGCATCGTCGATCCGCTGGAGCGCGGCATCGTTGACCGCGGTGTCGGAGATCAGCCGCTCGCCCTCCCCCCCGATCTCGCCGGCGCCCGACGAGAGCCCGACGCTCCAGTCCGCGAGTTGCGCGACCGAATCGGCGATCCCTTCGGCGGCCCCGGCGGTCTTGCGCGACAACTCGTTGATCGCCTCGGCGACGACGGCGAAGCCGCGCCCGGCATCTCCGGCGCGCGCGGCCTCGATCTTCGCATTGATCGCCAGGATGTTCACCTGCGCCGCGATCGAGGCGATCTTGGCGTTGCACTGCTTGACCGCGCCCAGCGTCTCGTCCACCTCGCGCAGGCGCGCGGCGACGTCCCGCACCCATTCCGCCACGGCCCTGGTCCGCACGCCGGCGTCGCGCATCAGGCCGATCGAAACCTCGGTCTCGGCGAGCGCGGCGCCCGTCGTCGTCTCGATGCGCCCGACGCAGCCCCGCACTTCGGCATTCGCCGCCGCGACCTCCTCGGCCGCGCGCCGCGCCCGGGCGAGCCGGTCGAGCTGCTCCGCCGAGACGGAGGCGACGCTGTCGAGAAAGCCGGCGATATCGACGATGTCGAAGCCGAGACCCGAGGCCTCGACCGCGAGCGCGTCGAGACCGCGTTGGGACGGGACGGGATCGGGAAGATCCGACGATGGAATCACGCGCTGGTCCATGCCGCAGGGCTAGCGCGACCGGACTTAAGCGCGGGTTTATGCGCAGGCGGATTTCCGGGCGTCGCCGATCGCCTCCACCGCGGCCTCGAGGCAGAGCATGATCGACGCGTGGCGGTTGCGGAACTCCCGCGCCGGCAGCAGCACGCCGAGATCCTCGAACGGCGCGTCCGGCGCCGGGCCCTCCCCGGTCAGCATGGCGCGAAGCTGGTCGCGGGCGCGGCTGACCTCGGCCTCGGAGCGGCCGAGAATCGCCCTGCCCACCACCGAGGCCGCCGCCTGGCCGAGCGCGCAGGCCCGGACCGTCTGCCCGAACCCGGCGACGCGGCCGTCCTCCATCCGGACGTCGACCGTGACCGTCGAGCCGCAGAGCGGAGAGCGCTTCTTTGCGGTGCCGTCGGGCGCCTCCAGCCGTTCGGTCTGCGGAATGTCGGCCGCAAGCTCGAGAATCCGGCCCGAGTAGAGCTTGATGAGATCGCTGTCGGCCATGGCTTTCCCTTTCCGCGCCGGTGCCATAGATAGTCCGTCCCCCCGGATGTGGAAAGGGTAGCGCATGACCTTCGACCCCGCGAGCCTCCAATACGATGCCGCCGGCCTGATCCCCGCCATCGCCCAGGACGCGGGGACGGGCGAGGTGCTGATGATGGCCTGGATGACAGAGGCGGCGGTCCGGGCCACGCTCGCGACCGGGCGCGTCACCTACTGGAGCCGGTCGCGCGGTGAGCTGTGGGTCAAGGGGGCCACCTCCGGGCATGAGCAGGAGCTCGTCGATTTCCGGCTGGACTGCGACCGGGACTGCCTGCTTGTCCTCGTGCGCCAGACCGGGCCGGCCTGCCATACCAACCGCAGGAGCTGCTTTTTCACGGCGGTGCGCGAGGGCGCCGAGGTGGAGCTGATGGCCCCGGTGGGCTAAGGGGGCCGTCTGCCCCCTCTTGGCCCGTGCCGGGCCAATTCACCCCCGAGGATATTTCCCGACAGATGGAGGCCCGTGATCGAGCCGGGAGGGGGTGCAGCGCGCCGGACGCGTCGGGGCCAGCGTCAAAGGC
>CAYTBD010000169.1:0-5765 GCA_964435755.1 uncultured Rhodobacterales bacterium | reverse complement strand
TGTCGTTCTCCTGCACCAGCCGGATCGAGGGGAGCGACTGCATCGTGACCTGCCGGGTCAGCTTGAGGTCGTGCACCCGCCGCTCCAGATCGTCGCGCGCCGCGCGCAGATCGCGCAGTTCCTGCGCCTTCATCACGCCCTGCTCCTCGGGCGCGGCATCGACCTCCGCCTGCTTGGCGGGGATGTCCTCCCGGTCGAGCAGTTCGATCTTGCGCTCTCCCGCCGCGATGTAGAGCGCGAGCTCGTCGTAGAAATCCAGCGTCTTTTCATAAAGAACGTCGAGAGACTTGATGTCCTTCATCAGCTTGTGCTCGTGGGAGAGCAGGTTCTCCGTGATCCGGTCGATCTGGCCCTGCACGTCCTCGAAGCGGGCGACGAACTGCGCCATCGGCGCGGCCTTGCCCGAGATCCACTCCCACCACGTCCGCTTGCGGCGCACGTCGAGTTCCGTGATCGAGAAGCCGCGGATCGTGGACACGATCTGGCGGAGCGAATCGCCCGCCGGACCCACGTCCTTGTTGCGGACGTCCTGAAGCATGAACTGGCTGATCTGCTGAAGCTCGGCCTGCGCCGAGGAGCCGAAGGCGACGATGGAACCGGTATTGGTGAGATCCAGTTCCGCCATCCGCCGCTCGATCTCCTCGGCGCGGTTCGGATCGGCGCGTTCGTAGGGGACGACGTCCTCAACGGGCACCGGCAGCGTCGCCCTGTTCAACTCTTCGACCATGTCGAGCGCCTTGGCGGCCTCGCTTCTCACCATTTCCGACATCCCGCCGTCTCCTCTCGTTCAAAATAACTATCGCGCGTGCACGCCTTCGCGTTCCAGCCTCTCCCGGAGGACCTCGATCTCGATGTCGAGGTCGGTCCGGTCGTCGAGGAGGAGCTTTTCCGTCCGTGCCGCAAATTCCTTTTCAAGATCGTTCAGAAGCGCCTCGTAATCCGCCCGCGCCTTCGGGTCGCGGCTGCGCGCGTAAAGATCGGCGAATTTCACCGTCGCGTCGCGCGCCCCCAGCAGGTAGACGCCGAGATACCGCCGTGCCGACGTCAGGTCCCGCGGATCCTGCTCGACGGTCCGGAACATCGCGCGCGCCGTCGCCTGGAACTGGTCCACCCGCCGCTCGAGCGCACGGTCGTTGGCCCGGAGCACCGCCTCCTTCATGGCCGCGAGGTGCTTTTCCGCCTCGTCCACGGCCCGCGCCACCCGGTCGGTCTGGAAGCTGTCGACGCCCTCGATGCCCTTGTTCTTCATCGGGTCCGGGCCGAAGGAGAACGCGTGGAGCGCGGTGCCGAGAACCCCGAAGATCGCGGAGTTGAGAAGGCCCTGCCCGGCCCCGAAGCCCGCCACGAACAGCCCGATGCCGGTCAGGGCGCTCCCGAACAGCTTTCTCGGGAAGGCGGGCCGGCGCGCCACGGTGCGCGCCTCGTAGGCTTCCTGGGCGATCAGTCCTTCGCGCGTCAGCCACGCCGCGAGCATCAGGATCCCGAAGGCGACGAGGTTGAAGGCCAGACCAACCGGTTCGCGGAAGAACGCCGCGATCACGAGCGGAGCCGGCGCGAGGAAGAGGAAATTCACCCGCATCCCCGCGCGTGTGCGCCGCGGCCTTTCGTGCGGCCGGCCGGTCTTGGGCACGCCGGCGGGATTGTCGCCGCCGGGGCTGAACCTGCCGCCGTAGCGCTTCGCCATCAGGCCCCTCCGAGAGTCGAGACGTAAAGGATCAGCGCGATCAGAAGGAAAAACGCCAGTTTCTGCATGAGTTCGCCCCCGCGTCCCTCGTCACGCATCGCACCGTCGACATTCCGCCAGGTCGCGCGCGCCACGGCGGCGGCGAGCCCGATGGCAGCCACGGCGACAGTCGCGAAGATGACGGCGAGGGCGAGCCGTTGCATGGGGACGAATTCCTCCGTTTGTCCGCAACATAAGCGGTCGCGGACGCGGGCGCTATAGCCGCACTGCCGCATTTGTCGGTTTGGCCGGTCAACTCACCGCGCTCAGGCGCCTAACGCCGCGGCCTGCGCCGCCGCTCCACCTTCGGCCCCGGCGCATCGGTCAGCCCAAGCTGGTCGCGCAGCACCCGCGGGCGCACCTCCTCGACCGCGCCGGGCTTGAGATCGCCCAGCCGGAAGGGTCCGTAACTCACCCGGATCAGGCGATTGACGGTCAGTCCCACGGCCTCCATGGCCCGCCGCACCTCGCGCGTCTTGCCTTCCTTGATACTCACCGTGAGCCAGGCGTTGGATGCCTGCTGGCGGTCGAGCGTGACCGTCATCGGCTGGTACCGGACGCCCTCGACCTCGATGCCCCGGCGCAGCGGCTCCAGCCTCTCGTCCTCGGGCGCCCCATGCACCCGCACGCGATATTTCCGGGTCCAGCCGGTGGACGGCAATTCGAGCCGCCGCTTGATCTCGCCATCGTTCGTCAGAAGCAGGAGACCCTCGGACGTGAGGTCGAGCCGTCCGACGGACAGGACGCGCGGCATGTCCGGCGGCAGCGCCCCGAAAACGGTGGGCCGCCCCTTCTCGTCCTTCTCCGTCGTCACGAGGCCCGCAGGCTTGTGGTAGAGCCACAGCCGCGGCGGCTCCGCCTCCTGCAATGCGGCGCCGTCGACGGTGATGCGGTCCTTCGCCGTCACGTTCAGCGCCGGGGAGGCGATCGTCGCCCCGTTGACGGCCACGCGGCCGGCCTCGATCAGTCGCTCGGCCTCCCGCCGGGAGGCGCGGCCGGAGCGCGCGATGACCTTGGCGATCCGCTCGCCGGGCGGTGTGGTGTCGGACATGGCCCCGCTCTAGCGCGGCGCGCGGCCGGGTGAAAGCGTCTTGAGCGGCGGAGCCCGGCGCGTCATGAGAGGGCATGACGTTCCGCAGCCACATGGAGACGGCGCTGGCCGAGGCCCGCGCGGCCCGCGACCGGGGCGAGGTGCCGGTGGGCGCCGCCGTCGTCGGGCCGGACGGCGCCGTGGTCGCGTCGGCCGGGAACCGCACCAGGGAACTGGCCGACCCCACCGCCCATGCCGAGCTTCTGGCGATCCGGGCGGCGGCCCGGGCGCTCGGGTCGGAGCGCCTGACGGGCTGCGATCTCTACGTGACGCTGGAACCCTGCCCGATGTGCGCCTCGGCGATCGGCCAAGCCCGGATCGCGCGGCTCTACTACGGGGCGGCCGATCCGAAGTCGGGCGGCGTGGCGCACGGCCCCCGTATCTTCGCGCATCCGCAATCGCACCACGTCCCCGAGGTCTACGACGGGATCGGCGCGGAGGACGCGGCGGCGCTTCTGAAGGCGTTCTTCGCCGGGCGCCGCTAGGTCCAGTTCACCTGATCGCCGCCGGGCAGCGCCTGACGCGCCTGCATCGGCGCCTCGTAGGGCAGACCTTCGGCCTCGCAGAAGGCGACGACCCATGCGTCGTCCATCATCAGGAAATCGAGGATCGAGCCGAGGAACCCCGGGTCCCCGGCCGCGGTGCGCAGATCGTCGAGGCTGGCGCCCGTGGAGCCGAGGAAGACCGGCAGCAGGTCGTCGTTCCCGACCAGCCAGCCCAGCGCCCGTATCGCGACAGTATCGGCGGATTCCCGCTGCATCTCTCCTCCACGTGACAGGTGCCTAAAGGGCTTCTTAACCGAAATGGGCGAAGCCTCAACGAACCGCGGCCAATTCGCCGCAAATTCGAGAGGTCTTCCATGCCCGGTCGCATCCTGATCGCGGACGCCGCGTCGTCGAACCGGATCCTGCTCAGGGCCCGGCTTGCCGAAGGGCAGTATGCCGTGACCGACGCGGCGACGGGCGAGGAGGTCATCGAGGCGGCGCGGCGCGACGCGCCCGATCTCGTCATCGCCGACGAGGCGCTCGCGGACATGACCGGGGCCGCACTCTGTCGCCGGATGAAGGCCGATGCGATCCTCGCGCGCATCCCTCTCATTCTGCTCACCCGGAACGGCGAGGGGACGAGCCGTCTGGCGGCGCTCGACGCCGGAGCGGACGAATTCCTCGCGAAACCCGTCGACGAGGTCACGCTGATGGCCCGGGTGCGCAGCATCATGCGGGCGAAGGAGACGCAGGACGCGGTCGACCGGCGCCGCGTGACGGTGGCGGAGCTGGGATTTTCCGAAGCCCCCGACACCTACGCGCCCCCGGCCCGGCTGGCCTTCGTCGGGCGCGATCGGGCGACGGCGGAAGGATGGAGGGAGGGTCTGCGCGGCCTCGTCCGGAGCCCCATGGAGGTTCTCGACCCCAAGGGCGCGCTGGCGGCGGCGGTCTCGACGCCCGCCCCCGACCTCTTCCTGATCGAGGCGGATCTCGCCCGCCCGGGCGAGGGGCTGAGGCTCCTTTGCGAGCTGAGGAGCCGTGCCGCCACGCGCTACGCGGCTTTCCTCGTGCTCCACAGGCGCGGCGACGGCGACAGCGCGGCGATGGCGCTCGACCTCGGTGCGAGCGACATCGTGGCCGAGGGCTTTCTGCCGGCCGAACTCGCGATCCGGATTCGGACACAGCTCCGCCGGAAGGCCGACGCCGACCGTCTGCGCGCCTCCGTCGAGGACGGGCTTCGGCTGGCCGTGACCGATCCGCTGACCGGCC
Organism: uncultured Rhodobacterales bacterium; assembly: GCA_964435755.1. Lineage (GTDB taxonomy): Bacteria > Pseudomonadota > Alphaproteobacteria > Rhodobacterales > Rhodobacteraceae > DAINOF01. The sequence goes on along the minus strand of CAYTBD010000169.1, from coordinate 1,198 downwards.
TCTACAACCGGCGGTACGCGCTGTCCCACCTCGGCCGCGTGGCCGAAAGGGCCGCCGCGTCGGGGCGCCCCTTCGCCGTCATGGTCGCCGATCTCGACCGCTTCAAGTCGGTCAACGACACCTGGGGCCACGCGGCGGGCGACGCGGTTCTGGTCGAGATCGCGCACCGGCTTCGCGACAACCTGCGCGCCGTCGACATGGTCGCGCGGATCGGCGGCGAGGAGTTCCTGATCGCGATGCCGGACACCGACGAGGACGCGGCCGAACTCGCGGCGGACCGCCTGCGCCGGGTCACTCAAGGGTCTCCGGTCACCCTGCGCGACGGCCGGACCCGCGTGACCGCGACGATAAGCATCGGCGTCGCGGTCGCGAACCAGCCCGGCGCCGAGGGGCCTGCCGACCTCGTCGACCGGGCGGACCGCGCGCTGCGCGCCTCCAAGGCGGAGGGCCGCAATCAGGTGACGCTGAGCCGCCCGGCGGCGTGACCGTCAGGGGCGCCGGCGCAGGGACCGGTCGAGCCGGTCGGCATAGGCGCGCCGCGCGTCGGCCGGCATCTCCTCCAGCCGGTCGAGAATCGCCTGCTCCCCGATCTCCAGCCGCCGCGCCCCGGCCGCGCGCTGCTCCGCGAGCAGCGCCTCGACGGTTGCGCGGTCGAAGGTCTCGGCGCGCAGCGCGTCGAGAAGCCTGTCGAACCGCTCCCGAAGTTCCGCCCGGTTCTCCCGAAGCGGCCCCGCGTCGCGCATCAGCCTGCGGCCGATCGCACGGCGGTCCTCGGGCTCGAGCGCGGCGACGAAGGGCGTCCGGCCCAGATCGCGGGAAATCTCGCCGGGCTGCCGGCCGTGATCCCAACCGCGGTCGTGGCGAAGCGCCGCGCCGACGAAAGCGCCGGCGATCAACAGGTTCAGCGCGAGCGAGACGACGAGAACGGCGGTCATCCAGCGGGGCGCGCGGCGTTCCGTGGGGGAATTGGTCTCGGTCATGCGCTCACCCGTCGAAGGCCACGGGCGCCCCGTAGCCCGGCAGAAGGTCGGTCAGGTCATAGCCGCTTCCGATCCCCGCCGCATCGAGGACAAGCACCGCCTCCGGCGCGATGAACCCGATCGCGAGACCCGCCAGCGATGCCGCGGCGAGCCCCGCGGCCGATGGCCAGCCGCCGAGCGCCCGCAGGACTGCCGCCGTCCGGCGTCGCCGGGGCTGC
>CAYTBD010000168.1:0-5765 GCA_964435755.1 uncultured Rhodobacterales bacterium | reverse complement strand
TGCTCGACCTCAAACGGGGTGAGGGTGATCGCGCCGCCCGCGCCGCCGATCGTGATGTCGCCGTCGATCGTGTTCATGTCGAGGATCGGCGGGTAGGCCGAACCGGGCGGCTGCACGAAGGCATAGCCGAAGCGGGCGTAGAGGGATTCCTGCGTCGGACCGTCGGCCCAGACGGGCAGGCGGCGGCGGATGTTGAAGACGATCTGGCGCAGGTCGTCGATCCCGTGGACATGGTCGGCGTGGGAATGGGTATAGACGACGGCGTCGAGCGCGCCGACGCCCGCATCCAGAAGCTGCGAGCGCAGGTCGGGCGAGGTGTCGATCAGAACGCGCGTCGTGCCGTCACCGGTGTCGCGCGTGACGAGGAGCGAGCAGCGGCGCCGGTGGTTCTTCGGGTTCGCCGGGTCGCAGTCGCCCCAGTTGTTGCCGAGGCGCGGTACGCCGCCCGACGAGCCGCAGCCCAGGATCGTGAAGGTGAGGGTAGCCATCAGGCGGCGGCCTTCCAGAAGAGGCGGTCGAAGTTCGCCTCGGTCTGCGCCGCGAAGGCGGGATAGTCCATCCCGAAGATCTCGGCGCCCTTGCGGGCGGTATGGGCGGTATAGGCCGGTTCGTTGCGCTTGCCGCGGTGCGGCGGTGGGGCGAGGTATGGCGCGTCCGTCTCGACGAGGATGCGGTCGAGGGGAGCGGCGGCGAAGATGTCTCGCAGGTCCTGGCTCTTGGGGAAGGCCGCGATGCCCGACATCGAGAGGTAGAAACCGAGGTCGAGCGCGGTCTCGGCGAGGGCCCGGCCGGACGAGAAGCAGTGCATGACGCAGGTGTAGGGGGCCGCGCGATGTTCCTCGCTCAGGATGCGGGCCATATCGCCGTCGGCGTCGCGGGCATGGATGATGAGGGGCAGGCCGGTCTGCCGCGCGGCGTCTATATGCACGCGCAGGCTCTCCTGCTGGATCGCCTTCGTCTCGGCGGTGTAGTGGTAGTCGAGCCCGGTCTCGCCGATGCCGACGAACTTGGGGTGCTCCGCGAGAGTGGTCAGGTCTTCGACGGTGGCGAGCGGTTCGTCGGCGGCGCTCATCGGGTGGGTGCCGGCGGCGTAGAAGACGGGGTCGTGGGCTTCGGCGAGTGCGCGGACCTGCGGCTCGAGCCGGAGCCTGGTGCAGATCGTCACCATGCGGTGGACGCCGGCCTCGTCCGCGCGGGCCACGATCGCCCCGACCTCGCCCGCGAAGTCGGGGAAGTCGAGATGGGTATGACTGTCGGTGATCTTCGGCGCGCTCATGGGTTCCGTTACCGGCCCAGATGCAGGGCGGAAGCTGTGTCGTTGATGGTCAGCACCATATCGAGGATGAGCGCGGAGGGGTCAAGGTTGACCGCCAGCCCGCGGCGGGCGCGGGTGCCGAGGGCATCGTGGAGCCCCGCCCATGCCTGCGCCGCCGCAAGCGACGGGGCGAGGCGGGCGAGGATCGCGGCCTCGCCGGGGGCGGCCTCTCGCGTGGGCGGCCTGCCCGCGCCGGTGGCGGACAGGCGGGCGAGGAAGGTTTCGATCAGACGGACGAGGAGGATCGTCTTCGGATCGTTCGGCCGGACGCCGTCGGAGAGGCGGATGGCCCGGGCGCGGTCGATGCCGGGGATCTGCGACATCAGGTCGACGACGGCCGCGTATGTCGAGAGCCCGTCAAGGGTCACGAGTTCAAGGGCCGCGCCGGGCGATCCGCCGGAGAGTTCGGCAAGCGCCTCACTATCGTCGGGGGTTTCCGTTCCCGTGGCGGCAAGCGCCTGTGCCAGCGGGGCCGGCGCGAGCGAGGCGCAGCGGAGTTCGCGGCACCGCGAGCGGATGGTGGGCAGGAGCCGGGCGGGCTGGTGACTCACCAGAAGGAGTGTCGTGCGCGGCGGAGGCTCTTCGAGGATCTTCAGAAGGGCGTTGGCGGCACTGGTGTTCATTTCGTCGACGCTGTCGACGATGATCGCGCGCCGCCCGCCATCGGCGGCGGAGAGCGACAGGAAGGATTTCAGCTTGCGCGACTCGTCCACCGTGATTTCGCCGCGCAGCCGCTTGTTCTTCTCGTCCCAGCCCCGGCGGACGAGGCAGAGCCGCGGCTCCGAAAGCGCCGAGGTGCGCCGGGTGACGGGATGGTCCTCGGGAAGATCGAGAGAGGCGGGCGGGGCCGGGGCCTCGCCGAACAGCCCGGCCTCGGCGGGTTGTTCCGCGAGGAGAAAGCGGGCGATGCGCCAGGCGAGCGTGGCCTTGCCGACGCCCTTGGGTCCGGTGACGAGCCAAGCGTGATGCAGGCGGCCGGACCGCCAGGCGTCGAGGAAGCCCTGCTCGGCCGTCTCCTGGCCCAGCAGGCGCAGGGTGTGGCGCGGGTGCGGCGCGCCCTCGGCGCGGTCGGGTTCGGGGCGGTCGTCGAGGTCGCTCACGGCAGGACGGCCTCGACGGCGGCGCGGATGTCGGCTGCGACGGCATCGGGATCGCGGTTGCCGTCGACGAGGTGGCAGCGGTCCGGGTGCTCTGCGGCGAGCGCAAGAAACCCGTCGCGGAGCCGCGTCTGGAAGTCCTCGCCCAGATCCTCGAACCGGTCCTCGCCGGAGTTCCGGGCGAGGCCGCGCGAAAGGGCCGTGGCGGGGTCCATGTCGATGACGAGGGTGAGGTCGGGCTCGAGGCCGATGGCCATGTGGTGCAGGCGGTCGACGAAGCTGCGGAGTTCCCCCCGCGCAGCGCCCTGGTAGACGCGGGTCGAGTCGGCGAACCGGTCCGAGACGACGATGCGGCCGGCGGCGAGAGCGGGGCGGATCGTCTTTTCGAGGTGATCGCGGCGCGCGGCGATGAAGAGCAGGATCTCGGTTTCGCCGGACCAGCGGTCCGGATCGCCCGCGACAAGAAGGCGCCGGATCTCCTCCGCGCCGGGAGAGCCGCCGGGCTCGCGGGTGAGGACCACATCGTGACCCGCGGTGCGCAGAGCCTCTGCGAGCCGGCGGGCCTGCGTGGATTTCCCGGAACCGTCGATGCCTTCGAACGTGATGAAGACGCCTCGGGCCATTACCGAAGCGCCATGGCTTCTCCCGCGGCCTTGCGGATCAGGGTCAGCGCGGCGGCGCGCATGCGCGGCACGAAGCCGCCGCGCACGACGTCGCGATCGGCCACCAGCGGGATGCGGGCCTCGGGCAGTTCGTCGCGCGGGATCACAAGCTCGGCCACCTGTTCGCCTTGTGCGAACGGCGCCTCGATCGGGCCGCGATACTCGACGCGCGCCTCGCCCATCTCGCGCTGCGTCGCGGCCAGGAGGAGCGTGACGTCCTCGGGAACGACAAGCTGCACGCGGGTGTGATCGCCCATCCAGACCGGGGCCTCGGCGACGATCTTTCCGGCCTCGGCCACGTCGCGTTCGACGAACTGGCGGAATGCCCAGCCGATGATCTGCTCGGACTCTTCGGCGCGGGCGGCCATGCTGTCGAGCCCGGTGACGACGAAGACGATCCGCCGGTTGCCCTGCTTGGCCGAGCCGACGAGACCGTATCCGGCTTCCTCGGTATGGCCGGTCTTGAGGCCGTCGGCGCCGATCCCGAGCCCGAGGATCGGGTTGCGGTTGAAGCGGTTCTGCGGGGCGCGGCCGTCGAATCCCCACTCCTGCAGCGCGAAGTAGCCGTAATACTCGGGGAACTCTGTCGCGAGGCGGGTGGCGATCTTGCCGAGGTCACGCATGCTCATCCGGTGGTTCGCATCCGGCCAACCGGTGGAATTGGTGAACGTCGAACTCTCCAGACCGAGCGCTGCGGCGCGCTCGTTCATCAGCCGCGCGAAGGCGTCCTCGGACCCGGCCAGGCCTTCGGCCACCACGACGCAGGCGTCGTTGCCGGATTGCACGACAATGCCCTTGATGAGCTCCTCGACGGTCGGTCGGTCGGTCTGGTCGAGGAACATGGTGGAGCCGCCCATCGCATGGGCGCGATCGGAGACGCGGAATTGCGTGTCGAGGGTGACGCGGCCGTCCTGCAGCGCCTCGAACAGCATGTTGAGCGTCATGACCTTCGACATCGACGCGGGCGGCAGCGGGGTGTCCGCGTTCTTCTCGAAGAGTACCGTGTCGTTGGTCACGTCGTAGATGTAGGCGGCCGAGGCGCGTGTCTCGAAGGCGGCGAGCGCCTGAGCGGCGGTCAGGACAAGCGCCACGACGGCGACGGCCACGTGGCGGGCGTAGGCGGTCACGGGGAGCATCCTCCTCAATTGCTGATCACGTATGCGTCCGCGTAGCCGAGATCGCGGACCTTCTCGAGCAGCGCGGACCGGTCGGCGGCGCTCGTCACCGGGCCGACGAGGACGCGCCAGTAGGTGTTGTCACCGCTGGTCTGCTCGCGCACGCTCGGTACGATTCCCGAGACGCGCAGGCTTTCGCCGGCATTCTGGGCGTTCTGCTCGACGCTGAAGATGCCGATCTGAATGAAGCGTCCGCCCGAAAGCGCTGGGGCGGAGGCGGCCGGTGCGGCTGAGGCCGGTTCGGCTGGGGGTTGCGGCGCGGGCGCCGGGCTGGACGTGGCGGCCGGTGCCGGCGCGTCGGTCGCCGCTGCGGGCCGCGGGGCCGGACGCGTGTCGGACGGAGCGCCGACGGCCTCGAGCGCCGCCGCGGCCGTCGCCGCGGGGTCGAGCGGCGCGGATTCGATCTCTCCCGCGGCGATCGCTTCCGACGGAGCGGGCGCGACAGGCACGCGCTCGCGCTTCAGCGCGACGACGTAGAGATCGGCCGGCTGCCCGGCGAGCATGCCGAGTTCGGCGGCGGCTTCCGAGGAGACCTGGATGCGCGGGCCCGGCATCTCGCGTTCGCGCCTGAAGAGCGCGCCCACGACCTCCTGGCCGTTCACGGTGTTGCGGACCACCACACGTTCGGGCGTCGCGACGTCCGGATAGGCGACCCAGACGCCGCCGAGGGACGGACGGCCATCCCACAGGCCCTTCTCGGTCGCTTCGAAGACATCGGGCGCTTCGACGTCGCGCTCCACGGTCTCGGCCTCTGCATCTGCGGGGGACCCGGCCGCCAAGCTCCCGGGATCTGCCCCGTTTCCGGAGCCGCTCGTTAGGCTCGCGAATGGATTGGCGCCGTCCTCGCAGGCGGCAAGCAGCAATGCAATCGCCGCGAGCGCCGCCAGTCTCGATGATCTGGGTGCTGCCATCTTTTGCCTCTGTCCGCCGCGTTTCGCTGCGGCGCCTGTTGTTCTTGCCCGGACTGCCCGCGCGGCATTGATGCTGGCGCGGTGGCGACACTCTAGCGTCTGGGATGCGCCAAGTGAAGTACCGCCGGTCAGGCATCGGCAAGGCATCGCGGACGCCGGCCTCCGGCCCCTTCCACCCTGTCGAAATTGGCGTTAGGACAGCCGGGCCGGAGGGGTGGCAGAGTGGTCGATTGCGGCGGTCTTGAAAACCGTTGAGGCGCAAGCCTCCGGGGGTTCGAATCCCTCCCCCTCCGCCATGAGTTCGTCAATCATTTCTGGTTAGATCATTGATTTATATAGGTTTCATGGGCTGTTCGGGCGCAGATGCCGCGTCGGTTCCGTGAATTTGCTACACAATTTGCTACACAAACGTCTATCAGCGCGAGAGCTCTTATGAGGATGCTCATGCGGCCTGTGATGAAGCCACGTAGCCGGAAAGATGTTGCTCAACATGCACCTTCCCGCAGCTGCATTGTTCTGCTGACCCTGCAGTAGTCGAGGTCTGTGTCTCTGCGCCGAGGTGCCTGCCGGCGACTATACCCTCACGTTGCAGGGGATTTCCGAAA
>CAYTBD010000167.1:0-5778 GCA_964435755.1 uncultured Rhodobacterales bacterium | reverse complement strand
GCGAAATACACGATCAATCCGGCCATCGCCCACGGGATCTCCAGCGAGATCGGCTCCGTCGAGGTGGGCAAGCGTGCCGATCTCGTGCTCTGGAACCCGGCCATGTTCGGCGTGAAGCCCGAGATCGTTCTGGTGGGCGGCACCATCGCCTGCGCCCAGATGGGCGATCCCAATGCCTCGATCCCGACGCCCCAGCCGGTCTACACCAGACCGATGTTCGGCGCGTTCGGCCGGTCGCGCGACCGCTCCTCGGTGCTCTTCGTCTCGGAGGCCGCGCAGGCCGCGGGCATCGGCGGCTCGCTGGGCCTCGCGAAGGACACGCTGGCGGTGACGGGCACGCGGAGCATCGGAAAGTCCGACATGGTCCTCAACGCCGCCACCCCGGACGTGGAGGTGAACCCCGAGACCTACGAGGTCCGCGCCGACGGAGAGCTTCTCACCTGCGAACCGGCGGACGTGCTGCCGATGGCGCAGCGGTACTTCCTGTTCTGACAGTCGCCGGCGGGAGACCGCCAACCGCGCGGGCGGCTATTGCCTAGCGCCCGCGCGGTCCGCACCGTCCGGGCGGACCACGAAGAGGACTTCGCGCATGACCCGACCGCTACTGATTCTCCCGCTTCTCGCGGCCTGCACCGCGCCCGCCGGCCTCACCGGCGTCTCCGACGTCCGGGTGATCTCCGCCGCCGAGGCCGCCGACTGCGAGCCGCTGCGGATCCTGTCCACCACGCCCGGTCTCTACGGGCCGATCATCGGCCAGCAGGCGATCGAGTTCGCGCGCAACGAGACCCTCGCCGACGCCCGCGAGATCGGGGCGAATGCCTTCGTCTTCGACGAGACCCCGCCGGGCGAACCGGTCTACCTGATCCGCGGCACCGCGTACCGCTGCTGACGGGCGGCGTTTTTCTTCGCCGCACCGCAGCGAATCTGCTAGGCTCACCTCAGGGAGGAAACCCAAGCCAACGGCCCAGCGAGGTTTCCGAAATGACAGAGCAGCCCCCCGTCACCGTCGCCTTCTCGCCGCCGCTCCAGGCCCGGCTCGACAGGTATTTCCTGTCGATGGGCATGGGCGTGAACGCCCATTCGCTGAAGCAGGAGCGGCGCGACATCCTCCTGTGGCTCAACGCGAAATCCGATGCCGAACTGGCGCTCATGGGGGTCGCCCGCGCCGACATCCCGGCTGTCGTCTTCAGCGATCTGTTCGGACGCTGATCCGGCGGGACGGCTTGGAGAAACCGGCCGATGAGAAAGGCGATCGGGAACAGGGTCGCCGCAAACGCGAACATCTCTCCAAGGGAGGTCACGGGTCCCGCGGGGTGACGTCGTCCCGGATGGTCCTGGCATGGCGTCCGTATGGGTCGGGACCGGGCGGCGTGGCGGACGAGGCCGGAGTCCGAGGGGTGAGATGCCCATGATTTCAGCACATGTGTGGACGGGCCGCGACGAGGGCTGCCCGCGCAGTCGCGGCGCCTTGCCATTCCCGGCCTGCTGGCCTTCAAATCGGGGCGCAGTCACGGAGGCCCCATGACCCTTCCCCGCGCCATGGCCATCGGCCATGCCCATGCCGGCAGCGACCACGTCGCGCTGACCTACGAGGCGCGTCTCCTGCGACGCAAACGGCTCGTGAGCGCGGGCGGACGCGAGTTCCTCGTCGACCTGCCCGAAACCGTGTCGGTGGGCGACGGCGACGCCTTCCGGCTCGACGACGGGACCGAGATCGCGGTGCGGGCCGCGCCCGAGGCGCTGCTCGAGGTGACGGGCGATCTGCCGCGCCTGGCCTGGCACATCGGCAACCGCCACACGCCCTGCCAGATCGGGGAGGGGCGGCTCCTGATCCGGGAGGACCATGTCCTCGCCGACATGCTCCGCCGTCTCGGGGCGACGCTGCGCACCGTCGAGGCGCCGTTCACGCCGGAGGGCGGCGCCTACGGCCACGGGCGCACCTTCGGCCATGACCATGGCGCGCATCACCACCACGATCATGCGTGACCTGGGCGACCCCGAGACCGATCTCCTCACCCTGACCCAGTGGCTTTCGCCCGCTTTTCCCGTGGGCGGCTACGCCTATTCGCACGGGCTGGAATGGGTGATCTCCGAGGGTCAGGTCACCGATGCGGACGCGCTTTTCCACTGGCTCTCGGATGTCGTCGAGCACGGTTCGGGCCGGGCCGACGCGGTCCTTCTGGCCCGCGCGATGGACGCGGAGGCCGATCTCGCGCGCGTCGCCGCCACCGCCCGCGCACTGGCCCCTTCGCGCGAGCGATGGGTCGAAACGATCGATCAGGGCCGGGCTTTCACGTCGGCCGTCAATGCCTTGCGCGACACGGAGGATTCTCCCGTGGCGCTGCCCGTCGCCGTCGGCCGCGCCGCGCGGTCTCTTGCCCTGCCGCCCGCCCGTGTCGCGGCCCTCTACCTCCATGCCTTCGCCTCCAATCTCGTCTCCGCCGCCGTGCGCTTCGTGCCCCTTGGACAGACCGACGGCCAGCGGGTCCTGGCCCGGCTTCACCCGTCGATCGACCGGGTCGCGCGGGAGGCGGCGGAGACGCCGCTCGACGCCATCGGGACCGCCGTTCCGGGGGCCGATCTCGCATCCATGCACCACGAAACCCAGACCGTCAGGATCTTCCGCACATGACCAGCCCGAACGGCCCGCTCCGCGTCGGCATCGGCGGCCCGGTGGGCGCCGGAAAGACGACGCTCACCGAGAAGCTCTGCCGCGCCTTGTCGGAGAGGTACTCCGTCGCCGTCATCACCAACGACATCTACACCTCCGAGGACGCGGAGTACCTGATGCGCGCCCAGGCGCTGCCCGTCGAGCGCATTCGCGGCGTGGAAACGGGGGGCTGCCCGCACACCGCGATCCGCGAGGATGCCTCGATCAACCTCGCCGCCGTCGCCGACCTGCGCGCGGCCTTCGATGATCTCGACGTGATCCTGATCGAATCGGGCGGCGACAACCTTGCCGCCACCTTCTCCCCGGAACTCGCCGACCTGACGATCTACGTGATCGACACCGCCGCCGGGCAGGACATCCCGCGCAAGAAGGGGCCCGGTCTCGCGCGGTCGGACGTCCTGATCGTCAACAAGGTCGATCTCGCGCCCCATGTCGGGGTCGACGTCGACCGGCTCGAACGCGACGCGCGCACGGCGCGCGGGGAGCGCCCCTTCGTGATGGCGTGCCTTCGCGACGGGCGGGGGGTCGACGAGGTCGTCCGGTTCATCGAGCGCGAAGGCGGGCTCTGAGACTCAGCCGCCCGCCGCCCCGCTCCGGCTTTCGGGCAATCGCCGTCCGGACCCGAGAAGCCGCTGTTCGGCCAGTTCGAGATGGTGCTGGAAGCGCGGCGCGTTCTTTCGCTCGAGCGCGGCGCGGCAGAGCACGACGGTCAGCCAGTCGCGCTCTTCCGCATGAACCTCGTTGAGGAGATTCCTGAGGTAGGGCAGGTAGTTGTGCCGCACTCTCAGGATGCTGTAGATCGCGGTCGCGGTCAGCGTGCCGGCCGCCGCCTTCTTCAGGATCGGCCGGAGCGCGTCCATCGCCATGATCTCGCGGCCGATGCCGGGGCCCGCGTGCCGGAAGCGGATCCGCTCCACGTTCCCGCCCCGGAAGAGCGCGGCGTGCATCGCGTCGAGTTCGACGCGGGGATCGTAGAGGATGAAGACCTGCTCCGCCGCCTCGACCATGTCGGGCGCGTAGCCGTATCGGTCGGTGAAGGAGGTTCGCCGCATCGCGATGAAGCGGTCGTCCCACTCCGCGACGGCGGGATCGAGCGTCGCCTGCGGGGCGATGGCGATCACGGTGGCTCCGGGGGCCGTGACCGAGTAAGCCGCCGCCGCATAGCCGCCCGGGCCGACACCGAAGAAGACGACCCGGTCGAAATCCTCGAGGAAGGCGTCGTCCACCAGACGGTCGAAGTAGCGGAAGACCCGCAGATCCCGGAACCAGGTCGCCTTCTTCGCGAGAAGCGTCATGTGCGACCAGCCGAGATCCTCGGCGATGCGGATCGGTTGCGGCAGGCCGGAGGGATTGCTCGCCCGCGCGCCCTGAACGGTATCGAAATAGACGAGGAGTGTCTTCAGCGAATTGTCGGCGAAGATGACCGCATGGGAATCCCCGAGGGGCTGATAGAATCCCTTCGTCTCGCCGAACGCCTGGATTTCGGCGAGCCACTCATCATCGGTGAGCTCTTCGGAGAGCGTAACGTCGCTACTCATACACACACAGCCCCTTCAACGCGTCACTCTAGGCTGCGGTATTGGGCGGATGCAACGAAAAGCAGGTGCGCCATTGCCTTGCCATCGCCGTTCGTGGGACGATCCGACCCGCGCAGGCGCATTGTTTACAACTACCTGTTTTCGGGGAGGAAACGCAGATGACGACCCATGACGCCGAACTCGGGACGGCGCTCGGCTGGCACCGCGCGGGCCGGGGCGCGGCTTTGGCGACCGTCGTGGAGACCTGGGGGTCGGCGCCGCGGCCGGTGGGCAGCCGTCTCGCCGTCGCGGGCGACGGGGAGATGACCGGCTCTGTTTCGGGCGGCTGCGTTGAGAGCGCGGTGGTCCTCGAGGCGCAGGAGGCGCTGAAGGACGGCGCGCCGAGACTTCTGACCTACGGCGTCAGCGACGAGGACGCCTTCGCGGTCGGGCTCGCCTGTGGCGGCACGATCCGGGTGCTGGTGGAGCCCGTCGGGCCTGCGCTTCCCCCGGAGCTTGCGGAGGCGCTCGCCGACGCGCAGGCGGCGCGTCGCCCGGTGGCCTATGTGGTCAACCTGGAAACCTGGGAGCGGCGCCTTGCCGGCCCGGACGACTTTCCCGACCGGTTCCGCCTGGACCGCTCCGGCATCGAGGAGGACGGCGAGACCTTCGTGGCGGTCCACAACCCGCCGCTGCGGATGATCGTCGTGGGCGCCGCGCATATCGCGCAGGCGCTGATCCCGATGGCGCGCCTCGCGGGCTATGACGTGACGCTGATCGATCCGCGCGAGGCCTTCGGATCCGCCGCGCGGTTTCCCGGCGAGACGATCCTGCACGACTGGCCGGACGAGGCCATGGCGGCGCTGGGCCCCGATGCACGGACCGCCGTGGTCACGCTGTCGCACGATCCGAAAATCGACGATCCGGCGATCGAGGCCGCGCTGGGGTCGGCGTGCTTCTACCTGGGGTGTCTGGGCTCCGGCCGAACGCATGCGAAGCGGCGCGACCGGCTGAAGGCGGCGGGCGTCCCGGACGACGCGGTCGCCCGGATCCACGCTCCGGTCGGTCTGGACATCGGGGCGCGGAGCCCGGCGGAAATCGCCGTCTCGATCCTTGCCGAGATCACCCTGCGCCTGCGCAAGGGCTGAGGCTTCACTCTCCCGCCGGCCCGTGGTTTAGTCGGTGCACACATCAAGGGAGTGACGACATGCCGAAGGTCAGCATGACCGTGAACGGCCAGTCGGCGGAGGGCGAGGTCGAGGGGCGCACGCTTCTCGTCGAGTTCCTGCGCGAGGGGCTGGGACTGACCGGAACGCACGTGGGCTGCGACACGTCGCAATGCGGTGCATGCACGGTCCATGTCGACGGCCGGCCGGTCAAGTCCTGCACGATGCTGGCGCTAGAAGCCGAGGGGGCGCAGGTGACGACGATCGAGGGGATGGCCGCGCCCGACGGCACGCTCACGCCGCTCCAGGCGGCGTTTCGCGAGCACCACGGGCTTCAGTGCGGGTTCTGCACGCCGGGGATGGTGATGTCGGCGGCGGTGCTCCTGAAGGAGAATCCGAAGCCCTCGGAGACCGAGGTGCGCCA
>CAYTBD010000166.1:0-5814 GCA_964435755.1 uncultured Rhodobacterales bacterium | reverse complement strand
GAGCGGCGTGCGCGCCTCGTCGATCAGGATCGAATCGACCTCGTCGACGATCGCGTAGTTGTGTCCGCGCTGGTTCATGTCCTTCAGTTCGGACTTCATGTTGTCGCGGAGGTAGTCGAAGCCGAACTCGTTGTTCGTGCCGTAGGTGATGTCGGCGCCGTAGGCGTCCTTTTTCTCCGATTCGGGCTGCTGAGGATAAATTACGCCGGTCGTCATGCCGAGCGCGGCATAGACCTTGCCCATCCATTCCGCGTCCCGCTTGGCGAGGTATTCATTCACCGTGACGATGTGCACGCCCTTGCCGGTCAGCGCGTTGAGGTATGCCGGGAAGGTTGCCACGAGCGTCTTGCCTTCGCCGGTCTTCATCTCTGCGATGTTGCCCTGATGCAGAAAGATCCCGCCGACGAGCTGCACGTCGAAGGCGCGCAGGCCAAGAGCCCGCCGCGCTGCCTCCCGGCAGTTCGCGAAAGCTTCCGGGAGCAGGTCGTCGAGGCTTTCGCCGTCCATCGCGCGCTGCGACAGCTCCGCGGTTTTCGCCCTGATCCCGTCGTCGTCGAGCTTCTCGAACTCCGGCTCCAACGCGTTGATCTTCGCCACCGTCGGCATGACCGACTTGACCCTTCGATCATTCGGGGTGCCGAAGACCTTCTTCGTGATCGTTCCGAAACCGAGCATGCAGTTTAACCTTGTCGCAGCGTCTGACAGGATCGTGTGAGGGGTTGCGCTTGCTCGCGTCTCCAACCCGCCATAAAACCCCGGGAAAGGCGCGCCCTCAATGAACAAAGGCGATGTAAGCGGCGCGCACAGGACTGTCAACGTCGCGCGCTTGTGCGGCACGAAGGAAGGACCATCCATGCAACGTGTTCTGAAGGCCGCCCTCGTCGGGGCGATCGGTTTCTCACTGGCAACGCCCGCGATGGCGCAGGAAGCGCCCGACCCCGTCACAGCGGATACGGTCGTCGCGACCGTGAACGGAACGGAGATCACCTTGGGCCACATGCTGGTCCTCCGCTCGCGCCTGCCCGAGCAGTACCAGACCGCTCCGGCGGAAACGCTCTTTGAAGGCATCCTCGAACAGGTGATCCAGCAGGAAATCCTGCGGGGCGCCAATGAGGGTCTCTCGGCGGCGAGCCGGTACGTTCTCGACAACGAGGAACGCGCCCTCGCCGCGACGGAGGTCGCGAACGACTACGCTCGTGACCGCCTGACAGAGGAGGCCATACAGGCGGCCTATGACGCGGAGTACGGCGCGGTCGAGCCTCAAATGGAATACAACGCCTCGCACATTCTGGTGGAAACCGAGGCAGAGGCGCAGGCGGTCCTGGCGGACTTGGAGGGTGGCGCCGATTTCGCCGAACTCGCGCGGGAACGGTCCACCGGCCCATCCGGACCGAATGGCGGCAATCTCGGCTGGTTCGGAAAAGGCATGATGGTCGCGCCGTTCGAGGAAGCCGTCGTCGCGATGGAGGAGGGCGCCGTGTCCGACCCTGTCCAGACGCAGTTCGGCTGGCACGTCGTCAAGCTGAACGAGACGCGCCAGGCTGCGGCGCCGGCTCTCGAGGAGGTGCGGGAAGAACTCGTCAACCGGCTTCAGCGGGAAGCGATCGAGGCGGCTATTGCGGAGTTGACCGAAACGGCGGATGTTTCGCGCATCGAAGCGGGCGAGATCGATCCGTCGGTGATCGGCAACATGTCTCTCCTCCAGGAATAGGATCTCGATGGCGAAGCCCTCCAAGAAGCTCAAGAAGCTCGCGACCAAGGTCAAGAAGCTGAAGAAGAGGCTGAAGGAGGCCACAGGGACGGTCTCCGACATTGGACCGGCCGTCTCTCCTTTGGCTCCGCCGGACGGCTTCCCGAAGCTGCCCGTCATTGACGGTGTCCGTTTCGCGTCGGCTGCGGCGGGTGTTCGATACCCCAAAAGGGCCGACGTCATGCTCGTCGAATGCGCGCCGGGCACCGCCGTGGCCGGCGCCTTCACGCGGTCGTCGACGCGCGCGGCACCGGTGCTCGACTGCGAAGCGAAGGTCGGCAAAGGCTCCGAGGAAGGTGCAGCGATCGTCGTGAACTCGGGGAACGCCAACGCATTCACAGGCAGCGCCGGACTCGAGGCCGTCCGGAGCGTGACGGCCGCCGTGGCCGATGCGCTCAGCCTGCCCGAAGCGCGCGTCTTCTCGTCTTCCACCGGTGTCATCGGAGAGCCGCTCCCCCACGACCGGATCACGGCGAAGATCGGCGAGTTGAAGGCCGCCTTGTCGCCCGGCGGCGTCGAGGCCGCCGCCCGGGCGATCATGACGACGGACACCTTCCCCAAGGGCGCCTCCACAACCGTCGAAATCGATGGACAGACGGTCACCATTGCCGGCATCGGGAAGGGCTCTGGCATGATCGCGCCCGACATGGCCACGATGCTGGTCTACATCTTCACCGACGCGAACATCACGCAGCCGGCGCTGCAGAAGGCGCTCTCGGGTTCCATTGACGAGACGTTCAACGCGATCACGGTCGACGGCGACACGTCGACGTCAGACACGCTGCTCATCGCCGCGACGCGACGCTCGAAGGCACCCGAGATCAAGGACGCTCGCTCGAAGGCGTACAGAGAGTTCCGCTCGGCCCTCGGGCAGGTCATGCTCGAGCTTGCCCATCAGGTCGTGCGCGACGGAGAGGGGGCGACGAAGTTCGTGGAGGTCGCCGTCTCCGGCGCCGACAGCCCCGCCGACGCGAAGAAGGTGGCGCTTTCCATCGCGAACTCGCCTCTGGTGAAGACCGCCATCGCCGGGCAGGATCCGAACTGGGGTCGGATCATCATGGCGGTCGGAAAGTCCGGGGCCAAGGCCGACCGGGACCGGTTGACGATCCGCCTCGGAGACATCGTCGTTGCCGAGAACGGGTGGGTGTCACCCGGCTATGCGGAAGCCGACGGTGCGGCCTACATGAATCGGGCCGACCTCGTGATCGGCGTCGATCTCGGTCTCGGCACGGGCGCGGCCCGCGTCTGGACATGCGATCTCACGCACCGCTACATCGACATAAACGCCGACTATCGCTCATGAAGCTCATCCTCGTGTCGGCGGTCGCGCTGATCGATCGAGACGGGAGGGTGCTGCTGACCCAGCGTCCGGAGGGGAAGGCGATGGCCGGGCTGTGGGAGTTTCCCGGCGGCAAGGTTGAGCCGGACGAAACGCCCGAGGCGGCGCTGATCCGCGAGCTGCATGAAGAGCTCGGCATCGAGACCTGGCGGAGCTGCCTCGCGCCGCTCACCTTCGCTAGTCACGGATACGACGATTTCCATCTTCTGATGCCGCTCTTCGCCTGCCGGAAATGGGAAGGCCAGCCCCATGCGAAAGAGGGGCAGGCGCTGAAATGGGTGCGGGCGCGGGACATCCGCGACTATCCGATGCCGCCTGCAGACATTCCCCTGATCCCGATCCTGAGGGATTGGCTTTGAAGGGTCTCCGAGCCAGGACGCCTACCCTTCACACTGATATCGCCAACCGGTCGCTCCCGTCTTTGCTCTGAGGTCCGGACGGTCTATCCTGCGCGCAGATTGCGGCGAGTGTATCCGGGGGCTTGAAACCGAGCGCCAGCCGCCGGACGGGACGTCATGGGCTACAACATCAGCGAAGTCAGCGGCACGTTCTCGCCGGCGAGCGCTCTCGACAACTGGACGTTCGACGCCGATCTGACAGACCCGGCCGTGACCACCGTCAGCGGGGACTTCGATGTCGTCCCGATCTTCGGAGGCGGCGCCTCCGCCGAAGCCGACGATTATGCTTTCGGAGCACTCAGTTCCACGGCGTGGGGCAGCCTCTCTTTCGACACCGCGACCGGCGAGTTCACCTTCACGATCGACCGCGCGGCGGTGATCGCCTCGGGGTCCGACCAGACCGTCACCTTTCTGGTGACGGGAACGAGCGGCGAGGATCTCGACGAAGACACCGTGATCATCAACATCCTGATCTGCGTCGCGCGCGGAACGATGATCACGACGCCCGAAGGCGACGTGCCGGTCGAGACGCTCGGTCCGGGCGATCCGGTTCAGACCGCGGACGGGCGCACGGAAACCGTGCGCTGGATCGGCTCGCGTCGGATCGGCCGGAACGAGCTTGAGCGGGATTCCTCTCTGCGCCCCATCCGTATAGGACCCGGCGCGCTCGGTCCCGGGCGACCCTTGCGCCAGCTTCGGGTCTCGCCGCAGCACCGGATTGCGCTCGACGACTGGCGGTCGGAGCTCTTCTTCGGCGCGCCCTCCGTCCTCGTCCCGGCGAAGGGTCTCCTGAACGACGGCTCGATCACGGTCGACCGCGACTGCGTCGAGGTCGAGTATTTTCACATCCTGTTCGACCGGCACGAGATCATCCTGACGGAGGGTCTGCCGACGGAATCCTTCCTTCCTGGATCCCACGCCATGTCCGAACTCGACAGTGCCGTTCTCGACGAATTGCTCACGCTGTTTCCAGAAATAGGGTCCGGCACGCCCGGGATGGCTGCCGCCCGTCGAGGCGTCCGGCCCTGGGAGGCCCGGCTCTTGTCGGGCGGGGGGAGAAAATGACCGGTCTGCGCGACAGTGCGGGTCGGGAGCTGCCGCCATCGGAGGTCCCGGACGACAGGACGCTCCGCGCCTATGGCGACGCGGTCTTTCTGGCCATGCGGAGCCAACGTCACGCGGGAACGACCATCGCGGCGCTGCGCGCGGCGTTCGAGCCGCCCCTTCTGCTGGGGCAGTACCGCATCTTCCGGTTCGACGGCGTGCCGCGCGCCATGATCACCTGGGGCTGGTTCTCCCGTGAGGTCGAGAAAACCTATGTCGGCGGCGGCCTTCTCCGGCCCGAGGACTGGCGGTCGGGCGATCATCTCTGGCTCGTCGATCTCGTCGCGCCCTACCGCGGGCTGACATCGAGCCTCGCGCGCTGGATCATGACGCCGGGGAACTTCGCCGAGAAGGAGTACCGGTTCCGGCGCGTCCGCGACGGCAACAGGACGCGGAAGATTGTCCATGTCCGTCTTGACCGCGCGACGGACAAGGCGCGCATCCTGACGGAGGACGATTTTCAGTGAATGGGCGCTTTCGCGGGAAGCCGGCCTCCGAACGCACGGCTCGCGCAGGCTCCGGATGAGGAGTGTTGACGGGCGGCGACAGGTGTCGGCAGAAATTCGCTGGTCCGGGATTGGTTCATCTCCGGTTCAACTAGCGTCTGCTACGTGACAACCATGAAACTGTCCCACCGCATCATACTCGCCTCCCTTTTCGCCGGCGTCGTCGGCCTTCCAGCCGTGGCACAGATGCGCGAACTGGGGCAGGATGAACTCCGGCGGAGCGTGCAGACCGGCAAGAGCGTCTCGCTCCAGCGGATCCTGTCGCTCGTGTCCTCGCGTGTGGACGCTGAAATCCTCGACGTGCGCGCGTTCGAGGGTGGCGGGATCTACTATCGGGTTCTGATCAAGCAGCCGAACGGCAGGCTTGGCTCCGTCGTGCTCGACGCCGGGTCCGGTCAGTTCATGCGGGCGAAGTCGTCCGTTGCGCAGGACGTCGTCAAGTCTGCGAAATCGTCGAGGTCGTCCGGCAACAGCCTCACAGCACCCAATCGCGCCGGAAAGGCAAATCAGCCGGGTGGCGGGAATGATCGCGGTCGGAGCAACAGCAGCGGCAACAACGGCGGCGGCAGCGCCGGTGGCAACAACGCTGGCGGCAATTCCGGTGGCAACAATGGTGGCGGGAATGCCGGTGGCGGCAACGGTGGTGGGAACTCCGGCGGTAACAATGGTGGCGGCAATGCCGGTGGCGGGAATGCCGGTGGCAACAATGGTGGCGGC
>CAYTBD010000165.1:0-5823 GCA_964435755.1 uncultured Rhodobacterales bacterium | reverse complement strand
TCGACTATATCCAGGGCGTCCTGATCCTGTCGGCGCCGCTTCCCTCTTCGGGCTCGGCGGGCGATCTGATCCGCGATGGCGCGGTCGGCGACTATGACATCAACCTGGTCGCGCAATACGAATACACACCGACGACCGGCGATCTGGACGGCGCGTCCCTTGGCGGACGGGTCGAAGTCTGGGCGACGGACACGCTGCGGCTGGGCCTGACGGCGACGCGCGAGTCGACCGGGTTGGCCGACCAGGAGGCGCTGGGGGCCGACATCCGGTGGGAGTTGGGCGAACAGAGCTTCATCGAAGCCGAGGTTGCAGAAACCGAAGGCCCGGGCTTCGGCCGCTCGATCTCGACCGACGGAGGTCTGACGATCACGCCGGATGGTGTCGCAGGCGCCGGCCGCGCGATGGCCTACCGCTTCGACAGCCGGCTGGACCTGACCGAGCTGGGCCTTGGCGTGCCGGGGACGGTGAGCCTTTATGCCGAGCGCAAGGAGGCGGGGTTCTCGACCCTGACCGAGGACATTTCCGAGGATCAGACGCTGTACGGGATCACGGCCGAGGTCGATCTGTCCCCGCGCCTGTCCTTCGGCGTCGCGGCTGAACGCTTCGAGAAGGCGGGGGGCACCGAGACGACCGAGGGCGAGGTGCGCCTGGCCTTTGACCTGACCGACCGCGTGACGATCAGCGGCGCGCTCGGGCTGACCGACAAGACCACGCCGGGCGACCCGTCCGAGACGGGCGAGCGGCTGGACGCTGGGCTGCGCATCGACGTGCGGCAGAGCGAGGACCTGAGCTATTACGTCTTCGGGCAGGCGACGCTGGACGAGACCGGCGGACTTGGATCG
This sequence comes from uncultured Rhodobacterales bacterium, assembly GCA_964435755.1. GTDB lineage: Bacteria > Pseudomonadota > Alphaproteobacteria > Rhodobacterales > Rhodobacteraceae > DAINOF01. The sequence goes on along the minus strand of CAYTBD010000165.1, from coordinate 4,981 downwards.
AACGACCGCGTCGGCGTGGGGATCGACGCGCGACTGAGCGAGAGACTCCGATTTGCGGGCGAGGCCTCGGAAGGCGACGGCGGCACTGGTGTCCGCGCGCGCCTGACCTATGCGCCGAGCGCCGACAACGAGGTCTACCTGGGCTACACGCTGGATCCGACGCGGACCGGCGCGGGCTATGACCTTGTCGGCAACGACGACGGCACGATCGTCGTCGGCGGGCGCTACCGGTATTCGGACACGCTGTCGACCTTCGGCGAAAACACCTGGGACCTGTTCGGATCGCGCCGGTCGCTGACGCAGGGCTACGGCGTGACCTACACGCCGGACACGCGCTGGACCTTTACCGGCGCCATGGAAATGGGCGACGTGCGCGACCCGGTGAACGGCGACTTCGAGCGTGATGCCTATTCCCTGGGCGTGGCCTACACGACCGAAGACACCGTGGCGGCACGCCTGCGGCTGGAATACCGGACCGAGAACGGGGAGGGTATTTCCCAGGATCGCGAGACCTGGGCGATGACGGCGGGCTACGAGTACAAGTTCAGCAACAATGCCCGGCTGATCGCGAGTGTGGATGCGCTTTATTCGGACAGTGCAGAATCGAGCTTCCGCGATGGCGAATACCTGGAGGCGACGCTGGGCTATGCTTATCGCCCGGTCCTGAAGGAGCGGCTGAACCTTCTGGCGCGCTACACCCACCTGCGCGATCTGCCCGGAGAGGACCAGGTGACCGACGAAGGCTCGACCGATGGGCCGCTTCAGATCAGCCATGTCTTCTCGATCGACGCGGACTATGATCTGACGCCCAAGCTGTCGGTGGGCGCCAAATACGGCTTTCGCCTGTCCGAGGTCGCCGCGCGCGGGACGGACATCTTCACTGACTCATCGGCGCACCTGGGCATTCTGCGCTTCGACTGGCACGTGGTGCACAAATGGGACGCCCTGGGCGAGGTTCGCGGACTGGTCGGGGTCGAGGATGACATCGTAGATAACGGCGCGCTTCTGGGCATCTACCGCCACGTCGGCAACAACGCCAAGATCGGCGTCGGGTACGAATGGGGTCGTGTCTCGGACGACCTGACCGATCTCGACTACGACTCGCAGGGTATCTTCCTGAACGTGATTGCGAAGTTCTGACGGCGGCGGTTCCGCGATCCGAGCGAACGCGGCGAGGTGGTGTCAGACAAATGCGAACCAGTCTCTTCTGGGACAGTGACGTTGTCCCTTATTCCGCGCAGAGATCGCGCCACTCGGCGAGAGCGGCAGCGCGGTTGGCCTTGAAAATGGTTCTGCTGGAGAGACTGCGGCCCTGATTGAAGTGGTTCGAGACAGAGGCGTGGACGGAGGCGAACTTCTGAAGACTTCGCATGCGCCGGAACCGGAGCATCGCCCGCTCCCGTCGTCGGAACGGCAGGTATGAATTCTCCGCCCGGTTGTTGAGCCAGCGGCCCGGAGGGGATGGAACCGGGGTCGAACGCTCTCTGCGCTGCAAGTCATTGTTATTATTTATGCCGCGCGTTGGTTTGAACGGAAACCGCCTCAGATGCGACCCGGATACAACCGAACATAATCACCGCCAAGCGGATGATTGCAAAGCCCTTCTTGAACCACTTGAAGGGGCTGGGCTCGGTCGTGCGACGACGCTAGCCAGCGCCCTGCCCCGCCTCAAGCCATGTTGCTCTGACGAGACCGACAGGAGCCTTCATGCGGACCTCATCGGCGGTCGCAATATTCTGCAAGCGGAGCTTTACGCCGACTAGCGCGTCCTGGCTGAATTGTAGCGCGAAGGGATAGGCTACTTTTCCCTTTCATGTCCGCGGAAAGAAATGCTTTGAGGCCGTCCAACGTTACGGGTACCGGGTTGAGAACCGGAAGCTGCTTGTCGATGAGGCGAGCGCTGCGCATGTGCGCTGGATCTTCGACCGCTTCCTCGAGATCGGGTCCTGCACTGAACTGGCGCGGGAAGTCGGCACGCGCGGAATCCGCACGCCCCGCGGGAACAGGATCGACAAGAAGTACATCTACCGAATGCTCAGCAACCGCGCCTACATCGGCGAGGCAGTCCACAAGGGCGACAGCTCCCTCCACGCGCTCCGAAGGATCCGACAGAAGATGGAGACCGCGTCATGATCAGGCGCAGCGCCGCAGTCGTTCTCGCCGTCACCCTCCAGCGCCTCGCGGACGGCCGGCTCGACGCCCTGACCGCGGATCAGGAGTTGGTTCTGGATGCGTTGCGCCGCTCGAACAATGAACTCCGCACCGCGACGGACGAAGAGCTGGGCGCATACATCGGGACGCTGTCGCCGGAACAGCTTCGAGGTGTCGTCTCGAACGTGAAGGGCATCTTCCACGAGATGCTCGTCGCGCGCTCCGAGAACTCTGACGGCGACGCGGTCAAAGCCCGGATCTTCGAGGCGACCAACCGGCCAGGAGCCGATCTGGAGTTCCTGATGGACGGCGGGGTGGTGCGCGAGGTGCAGCTGAAGGCGGTCCAGAGCCCTGCAGCCATCGTCGAGCACTTCTCGAAGTATCCCGACATCGAGGTCATGGCCACGTCCGAGGTCTTCGCATCGCTCGACGGCGCCTTCCCGGGCCAAGTTGCCGACTCAAAGTTCAGCAATGCCGACCTAACCGACACGACCCAGACAACCTTCGCCGATTTGCAGGGAGAGGAATGGGCGGAGGTCGTCCAGGACGAGGTGGTGACCTCCACGCTGGTTGCCGGAGCGTTGCAGGCCCGCGCCTTGCTCTCCGGCCAGGGCATGGATGCCGTGATGATGCGCCAGACGCTCGAGAGCGCCGGGATCGGCATCGCCACGGCTGTCGCCGTCGAAGCCCTCCTCGGCGCTGTCTGAGGTCAACTGACGGCCGGGCTAGGCTCCCTCACCCCCTTTCCCTCAACTCCCGCCGCACGATCTTGCCCGTCGCCGTCATCGGGAGGCTCTCCACGAACGCCACCGCGCGCGGTGCGACATGCGGGCTCACCTTCTCGCGCACCCGCGCGACGAGCGCTTCGGCCAACCCCTCCCGCGCCGCCCCCTCGCGCAGCACGACGAACGCCTTGACGACCTCTGTGCGCACCGGATCCGGCACGCCGACCGCCGCGGCCATGACGACGTCGGGATGCCCCGTCAGGCAATTCTCGATCTCCGTCGGTCCGATCCGGTAGCCGGCCGATGTGATCACGTCGTCGTCCCGCGAAACGTAGGTGAAATAGCCCGCCTCGTCCCGCACCCCGAGGTCACCGGTCCTGAGCCAGTCGCCCGTGAACTTCTCCGCCGTCTTCTCCGGCTGGTTCCAGTAGCCGAGGAACATCACCGGATCGGGCCGCCGCACGGCGATCTCTCCGGTCTCGCCGGGCGGCATCTCACGCCCGTCCCCGTCGATGATCGCCACCTCGTGCCCGGGCACCGCAAGGCCCATCGATCCGGGTTTCAGGTCCATGGCCCGGTGGCAGGTGGAGATGACGAGGTTGCACTCGGTCTGGCCGTAGATCTCGTTGATCGGCGCGTGCAGCACCTCGCGCCCCCAGGCGTGCAGGTCGGCGCCGAGGCTCTCGCCGCCCGAGCCCACCGAGCGGATGGTCACCTCGTCGGGCACCCGCGCCTGCCGCATCAGCTTCAGCGCGGTCGGCGGCAGGAACAGGTTGCGCACCCGGTGCTCGCGGATCAGGTGGAAGGCCGCGTCGGGGTCGAACTTGCGCATCCGGTGCGAGACGAGCGGCACACCGTGATAGAGGCACGGCATCGCGAGATCCATCAGTCCCCCGATCCACGCCCAGTCGGCCGGGGTCCAGCCGATGTCGCCCGGCTGCGGCAGGAACTCGTGCTGAAGTTCCACCGACGGCAGGTGCCCGATCAGGAATCGGTGCGCGTGCAGTGCGCCTTTGGGCGCGCCGGTGGTGCCGGAGGTGTAGATCAGGATCGCCGGGTCCTCGGCCCCGACCGGCTCCGGCGCCAGGACGCTGGACGCGGACTCGATGTCGGACCAGAGCCCACGCACCGAAGCCGACGCCGCGCCTGTCGAATAGATTTCCGCCAGCTCCGGCAGGTCGGGCTTCAGGGCCAGGACCTTCCCGAGGTTCTCCGCATCCGTCACAACCGCCTTCGCGCCGCTGTCCGACAGCCGGAACGCCAGCGCGTCCGACCCGAAGAGGGTGAAGAGCGGCAGGACAATGGCCCCGAGCTTCATCGCCGCGAAATGCGCGATCATCACCTCGGGGCATTGCGGCAGCAGGATCGCCACGCGGTCTCCCCGCCCGACGCCCCGTGCCCGCAGCGCGTTCGCGAAACGGTCCGAGGCGCGCTTGAGATCCCCATAAGTCCAGCGCCCGACGCCCGCTTCGCCGATGTGGATGATCGCGACACGATCCGGCTCGACCGCCGCCCAGACATCGCAACACGCCTTGGCGATAGTGAAATCCGGCGGGATCCGCCAGCGGAACGCCGTGCGCAGCTCCTCCCATTGTCCCGGCTGCTCGATCGCGCGCGGATTCATCGCTCCCCCCCGGTCTCCGATCCCGCTTGCGCCGGATCGCCTCCGTTCATAGGTTCTCATCATGACCGAGCCGCTTGTCGATCCCTTTCACCGCGCGATCACCTACCTGCGGGTATCGGTGACGGACCGCTGCGACTTCCGCTGCGTCTACTGCATGTCGGAGAACATGACCTTCCTGCCGAAGAAGGACCTTCTGACGCTGGAGGAGCTCGACCGGATGTGTTCGGCCTTCATCGCGATGGGGGTGGAGAAGCTCAGGATCACGGGCGGAGAGCCGCTCGTCCGGCGCGACATCATGACCTTCTTCCGGGGAATGAGCCGGCACCTCGAGGCGGGTTCGCTCAAGGAACTGACGCTGACGACGAACGGCAGCCAGCTCGCGCGCTTCGCCGACGACCTCCACGCGGCCGGTGTGCGCCGCGTGAACGTCTCGCTCGACACGCTCGACGAGAAGAAGTTCGCCGACATCACCCGCTGGGGC
>CAYTBD010000164.1:5227-5857 GCA_964435755.1 uncultured Rhodobacterales bacterium | reverse complement strand
GGGAATTTCTGTCTCCCGGTCAAACGGCGCAAAGTCGCCGCCGAAGAACCGGTACTCTCACAACTTGACCCGCTCGGCCTTCGGGTCGTACATCGCGCGGAGACTGGCCTCGGCCGCGACCCTCCTGCCAGCGATCTCGACTGCATAGTCCGCGTTCAGCATCTCTTCGGTCCGCTCGCCGGGCCTGTTGCAGGGCACATAGCCAAGGCCCACGGCGGCGCCCAGGGCATGACCGTACGCCCCGGAGGTCAGGTATCCCACGATCTTGCCGTCTCGGAGAACCGGCTCGTTATGGTGGAGGTGATGCTCCGGCTCGGTCAGGCGGAACTGCATCAACCTGCGAGCGACCCCTGCCTCTCTCTTTCGAAGCACTGCGTCTCGCCCGATGAAATCACCCTTGTCGGTCTTTACGGCGAAGCCGAGCCCGGCTTCGAGAACGTGATCTTCGTCGGTGATATCATGTCCGAAATGCCGAAAGGCCTTTTCCAGGCGACAGGAGTTCATCGCGTGGATGCCGCAGAGCTTCAGACCACAATCCGCGCCTGCCTCGACGAGGGCTTCGAAGACATGGGCGGCCTGGTCGGTCGGGACGTAGATCTCCCATCCCAGTTCCCCGACATAGGTGACGCG
>CAYTBD010000164.1:0-5217 GCA_964435755.1 uncultured Rhodobacterales bacterium | reverse complement strand
GCGGTGGGCTCTGGCGAGTCCCATGCCGATCTCGATTTCGCGCGCGGTTCCGAAGGGGTGGGTGGCGTTCGAGAAATCATCCGGCGAACAGGCCGCCAGAACGTCGCGCGCCTTCGGGCCCATCAGAGGGAAGACCGCCTCGGCCGCCGTCACATCGACGATGGCGACCGCAGCCTCTTCCTGGTGCCGTCTCAGCCACGCCAGATCGCGGTGCAGCGTCGCGCCGGGCACGACGAGGAGGTAGGCAGTCTCGGCCAGGCGCGTGACGGTCAGATCGCACTCTATTCCGCCGCGCGCGTTCAGCATCTGCGTGTACACGATCCGACCTGCCGGGACGTCGATCCGGCCCCCGCAGAGGCGGTCGAGGAAAGCGCAGGCATCCCGACCCTCCACCCGGATCTTGCCGAAGGATGTCATGTCCAGAAGGCCGGCACCTTCCCGAAGCGCCATGTGCTCGGCGCGATGGTTCCGGAACCAGTTCTGGCCATCCCAGTCGTAGCGATATTCCCGTTCCTGTCCCGGAACTGCAAACCAGTTCGCCCGCTCCCATCCCGACATCTCGCCGAAGACCGCGCCGGCGGCCTTCAAGTGTTCATGAACCGGGGAACGGCGCACGCCGCGCGCGGTTTCGGGCTGCCGGTTCGGATAATGATCGGCATAGAGCAGCCCGAGCGTTTCGGACACCCGTTCGCGCAGATAGCGTCTGTTGCGCTGGAACGGTTGCGCGCGGCGGATGTCGACTTCCCAGAGATCGAACGGCGGCTCGCCGTCCTCGAGCCATTGCGCAAGTGCCATGCCGGCTCCGCCGGACGACACGATGCCGATGGAGTTGTATCCCGCCGCCACCCAGTATCCGCGAAGTTCGGGCGCCTCGCCCAGATAATAGCGGTCGTCCGGCGTAAAGGATTCCGGGCCGTTGAAGAAGGTGTGGATGCCAGCCTCTGCCAGCAACGGCATGCGGTTGACCGCAGTTTCGAGGATCGGTTCGAAGTGGTCGAAATCCTCTGGCAGTTGATCGAAGCAGAAATCCTCCGGAATCCCTTCCGTACCCCATGGTTTCGCCCGCGGCTCGAATGCGCCCAGAAGTATCTTGCCCGCGTCTTCCTTGTAATAGGCGCATTCGTCCGGAACCCGCAGGACCGGCAGGGTGCCGAGGCCGTCGATTGCTTCCGTCACGATGTAGAAGTGTTCACAGGCATGAAGGGGAATGGATACCCCCGACATCGCCCCCAGATCGCGGGCCCACATCCCCGCGCAATTGATCACGATGTCGGTTGCAATATGCCCCTTGCCATCGCCCTGTTCCCAATCTACTCCCGTGACGCGCCCGTTTGAAGTCGCAACGCCCGTGATCTTGACGCCCTCCACGATCTGCGCCCCCAGGTCCCTCGCGCCCCTGGCCAGTGCGAGCGCGATGTTGGCTGGGTCCGCCTGCCCGTCCTTCGGCAACCATGCTCCGACCGTGACGCCGTCGGTGTTGAGATGCGGATATCGCTCCATCACCTCCCCAGGCGAAAGTTCTTCGACCTCCACCCCGTAGACCCGCGCCAGTCCGGCCTGTCGCAGAATCTCCTGCTTGCGGTGGTCCGTCAGACCGACCGTGATAGACCCGGTCTGCCGAAACCCCGTGGCAAGCCCCGTTTCCTCTTCGAGGATCGCGTACAGATCTGCTGAATACTTCGCGAGCCGGGTCATGTTCTGGCTGGCCCGCAGTTGCCCGACCAGACCGGCGGCGTGCCACGTCGTTCCGCAGGTGAGCTGTTTCCGCTCCAGCAGAACGACGTCGGTCCAGCCCAGCTTGGCAAGGTGATATGCCACCGAGCAGCCCGAGACGCCGCCGCCGATGATCACCGCCCGGGCCTTGTTCGGAATATCAGCCATCATTAGCAACCCTCAGCCTGATGCTCAGATGCACTCGCCCCCGTCGATCACCAGAGCATGGCCAGTCATGAAGGACGACTGGTCAGAAGCGAGGTAGACGATGCCGGCCGCGATTTCCTCCACGGTTCCGAAGCGCCCCATGGGGATGGCCGAACCGACATATTCCTCCAGCCTGTCCCGTCCGCCCATCTGGATTTCGAAGCCCTTGTTGAAGGGCGTGTCGACGAAGCCCGGGCAGAGCGCATTGAAGCGAATGTTTTCTTTCGCATAATCGGCGGCCATCTGCCGGGTCATTGCGACGATGGCGTGCTTGGTGGTGCAGTATGCGATCATCTCCCGGTCGTACTGAACGCCGGAATTGGACGAGGTTATTATGACGCTCCCGGCGCCCTGCGCCCGCATCGGCGCAAGCGCGGCCTTCGCGGCAACGAAATGCGCGCGGACGTTCAGGTTCCAAGAGGCGTCCATATCCTCCACCGTCACCTCTTCCAGCCGCCCCTCGACCTGAATGCCGGCGTGCGAATGCAGGATGTCGAACCTCCCGTGACGTTCCGCAGTCCCTGAGATTGCGCTCTTGAGAGCCGCGTCGTCCGTAACGTCGACCTCAATGGCCTCGGCGTCGAGACCCTCCCTACGGATTGCATCGGCGAGTCCTTCCGCAGATGCGCCGTCGCGATCCGTCACGACAACATGCGCTCCCTCGCGGGCCATGGCCCGCGCGCCGGCCGCCCCGATCCCGGATGCGGCGCCCGTGACCAAGGCTACCCTACCTTCCAGCAGCATGTCCTGTTTCCTTTCTTGGCACGAGTTACCCTCTCGGGCCTCGTCGGAGGATGAGTTGTGCAATGACGAGGAGGATCAGCGATGCGACCATAACCATCGTGCCGATCGCGTTGATCTCCGGCGTGACACCTCTGCGGATCGATGAGAAGATGTAGATCGGCAGGGTCGTCTCGGACCCTGCGACGAAAAACGCGATGATGAAATCGTCGAAGCTGAAGGTGAAGCTGAGAAGGAACCCCGCCAGAATTGCCGGTGCGATGAGCGGCAGTGTGACCTGCCGGAACGTCCCGAAGGGCGTGGCGTACAGATCGGCCGAGGCCTCCGCCAGCGCCGCTTCGAGGCTGCCCAGCCGGGCCCGGACGATGATGATCACCAGTGCCATCGTGAACATCGTGTGCGCCGCGATCAGTGACCCCATACCCATCGAAAGCGACGGCGGGTCCGCTCCCTCGGGCGCAACCGCGGCGAGCATGGGATTGATGACGTCGAAGACCGTGACCAGCGCGATCAGCGTCGCGATGCCGATCACGATACCAGGGATCATGATTGCGACGTAGATCAACCCATCGAACACGGCACGGGCCGGGCCGCGAATGCCCTGCAGACCGACGGCCGCGAGAGTGCCCAGCACGCTGGCGAGGGTGGCCGAGACAAAGGCCACGATCAGGCTCGTCTCCAGCGCATCCATGACGAAGGGGTTCTTCAGCGCGCGCCCATACCACTGCGTGGAAAAGCCCTGAAGCTGGCTCGCATGCCGGCCCGCGTTGAAGCTGAACAGCGCGATGATCGCGATGGGCGTGTAGAGAAACAGATAGACGCAGAGGGAATAGAGACGCATGGACATCCCCTCACATGACCGAGATGTCGTCACGGCCATTCTGAAGCCGCGAGATCAGGCGCATGTAGACCGTGACCGACACCAGCATGATCAGAATGAGCGTGAAGGCGACAGCCGAACCATAGGCCCAGTTCCGCGATTGCAGGAACAGGTCGACGAGCGCATTGCCGACGAAGAACACCTTGCCGCCGCCAAGCAGAGCGGGGATCAGGAATTCTCCCATCAGGAGAATGAACACGAGCAGGCAGCCCGTGGCGATCCCGGGAATTGACAGTGGCAAGGTCACACGTACGAACGTGGCGACGGGTCCTGCGCCAAGATCCGACGACGCCTCCAGCAGTCTCTTGTCCAGCCGGTCGAGCGATACATAAATCGGGAAGACCATGAGCGGCAGGTATCCGTAAACGATCCCGATCGTCACCGCGAATGGCGTGTAGATCAGCCGTACGCCCTCGATTCCGAAGACCTCCAGCAATGCCGGCAGCCCACGTCCGCCGAGGATGAATATCCACGCGTAACTGCGGATGAGGATGGAGGTCCAGAAAGGGACGATGACCAGAACGAGAAGGATCGTCTTCCATTTCGGATCGGTGCGCACCGCCAGTTGGTAGGCCAGCGGATAGGCAATGACGAGCGCGGCCAGCGTTCCGAGAGGTGCGAGAATCAGAGTATTCTTGAACGCCGTCCATCTCGCCGGGAGATTGGCGTATTGCTCAAGGGTGAAGGCGGGGACATAGCCGCCGGCCGGCCCCCGCTCCCCAAAGCTGAATATGAAGACAACGCTCAGAGGCAGCACGAGCATGACGAGAAACCACGCGCCCGCCGGAGCGACGAGGAGCCAGTTCCGCTTGCGCTGTGTCATGTCCCGTGATGCCCCTTGGCTGTCGTCAGGCCGACTTGAACCGAGCCATGAGTTCGGCGCGGTTCGGGTCGGTGAGCGTTGCGGCCGCACCGAACTCGAGCGCGTCGAGAAGCTCCTGCGCCGGGTAGAGGATGGGATCGTTCAGGATTTCGTCTGGCAGAAGCGCGTTCGTCCGGTTGTCGGCTACCGGGTATCCGTGCGCCAGAACCTCGCGCGCGTTCACCTCGGGGTCGAGCATGTGGTTGATAAGGGCGTAGGCGGCCTCGCGGTGCGGCGCGCCCTTCGGAATAGCATAGTAGTCCGACCAGATCTCGCCGCCCTCGCGTCCGAGCACGAATTCGATCTTGGGCATGTCACTGTTCAGCTGCTTGCCGTCGCCGGTCCAGCACATGGTGAGCCATGCGTCACCCGAACGCATGGCGGGCTGGTAGTCGGACGAGATCGCAAAGAGATGCGGCTTGACGTCGATCAGCAGCTTCTCGGCAGCGGCCAGTTCGTCGGGGTCGATAGAGTTGAAGGAGTGTCCGAAATATTTCAGGGCATTGCCGATGGTGGTGAGCTGGTAGTCGTGCACCATCGTCCGGTTCGAGAAATCGTCCATCGTCCGGTCGAAGAAGTCCTTCCATGTCGTCAGGGCGGTGCCGCCGTCATGCTCGGTGTTCACGGCAAAGCCCGTGGTTCCCCAGTTCTTCGGCACCGCATACAGCACGCCGTTTACTGTACCGGCATCGGCGAAGCGCGGGTCGAAAGCGGCCGCGTCGTAATTCGGCAGCTTCGTGACGTCGAGCGGCTCGATCAGGTCTTCCGAGACATAGGTCGTGATCGTGTAGTTCGTCGGCACGAACACGTCCCA
>CAYTBD010000163.1:0-5860 GCA_964435755.1 uncultured Rhodobacterales bacterium | reverse complement strand
GTTCACGTCGCCCGCCGTGGTCATCGTGCGCATGCCGGTGAGCCAGGTGAACCGTTCGTCGGAATGCGGCACGGGATCCCACCGGTACTGGCCGAGCGAGATGACGTCGGGATCGATGTGCGGCGCGGTCTTCCAGTAGGGCAGGTCGATCTTTTCGAACCGGTGTGTATGCTTCACCGACGGACGGATCCGATAACACCATGTCCGTTCGTTCTGGTGCTGCGGCGCGGTGAAGGCGGTCCCCGAAAGCTGCTCGCCATAGAGGCCGTAGGTGCACTTCTGGGGCGAATTCATGCCTTGCGGCAGAGCGCCGGGCAGGGCCTCCGTCTCGAAGTCGTTGCCGAAGCCCGGCATGTATCCTTCGTGCTCGCCGGGAAGCGAGGCGGCGCGGACCATGCCGCGCGGCAGGCTTTGGGTGTTCATGCGCGATTCCCTCCGATTTGTGTCCGTGCTAATAGTTGAAAATGTAACTAACAAGGCCGGGAGTCCGATGGAGGAGCATTTCGATCTCGAGGAGTTCCTGCCCTACGCGCTCAATCGCGCGGCCGAGGCGGCGAGCCGTGGCTTCGCGCAGATCTACAAGGCACGGTACGGGATGCTGCGCACCGAGTGGCGGGTCCTGTTCCATCTCGGACGGTACGGCGACTTGACCGCGCGGGACATTTGCGACCGCGCCGATCTTCACAAGACCAAGGTCAGCCGAGCTGTCGCATCTTTGGAAGAACGCCGGTTTCTGACGCGCAGGACCGCCGAGACCGACCGCCGCCACGAGGTTCTGTCTCTGACGCCGGCGGGAAAAGCGGCGTACGGCGATCTTGCGGAGGAGGCGCGGGCCTATGACCGGGCGTTGTCGGCGCAGTTCACGAAGGAGGAGCTCAGGATCCTGCGCGCGTCGCTGAGGCGCCTCAGGCAGAGGGCGGGGCCAGAAGCTCCGTGACGACCGGATGGGGAAACTGGCGGTCGACGGTGACCGCGTAGAAACTCTCCACGATCTCGAGATCGAACGGCGCTTCGACGAGAACGCCCTGGCCGAGCTCGTCCGCCAGCACGACGGATGGCGCGATGGCGAGGCCGGCGTCTTCGCGGGCGAGCAGGCGGACCATGGCCATGTCGTCGACCTCTGCCGCGATCCGGGGCGCGATGCCGAGCCGCGCGATCAGACTGTCGAAACCCGTTCGGATCGAGCTTTCGGTCGGCAGGATGACCGGCTCGAACACGAGCAATTCGCGCAACGTGCCGTGGCGCATGCGCGACGGCGTGCCGTGAACGCCGACCTTCTGCTCGTCGATCCGGTGCGCCACGAAATCACGGGCGGCTTCGTGGGGCGGCGGTTCCGTCGTCAGGACCACGTCGACGGCAAGCGTGCGCAACGCCTCGAGCATCACCGCGCCGCTGCCGGAGCGGAGCACGACCTCCACGTCCTCCCGTCCCAGAACCGGTCTCAGGAAGCGGAGCTGGAAGTTGCGGGAAAGGGTCGAGAGGGCGCCGATCCGCAGCGGGCGCCGGACCATTCCAGTGCCTCTGAGCGTCACGAGAAGTTCCTCTCCCGCGCCGAAGATCTGATCGGCGTGGTCCAGTGCGATGCGCCCGGCCTCGGTGAGGACGAGGCGGCGCCCGCGACGCTCGAACAGATCGTGTCCGAGGCGGCGTTCAAGCTGCCGTATCTGGGTCGAGAGTGCCGACTGAGAGAGGTTCAGCCGCTCGGCCGTCCGCGTGAGGTGTCCGTCACGGGCAACCTCCCGGAAGTAGCGCAGGTGATGATAATTCAGGTTCGACATCGTTCTATTTTATAGAACGCAAATATGCGATCAATGTATTTTTCTTCGCATGGGGCGGCGTCTACCTGACAGGAACCCAACTGGAGGTTCCCTGAGCATGTCACTCGTTCCGCTTCTTGCCCCCTTGCTGCTGTTTCTCGCGGCGATTGATCTGCTGATGCGCCCCGTGCCCCGTGCGCACTGGCGGCTGCGTGTCCCCGAGTATCTGGCGCTCTGCGGTGTCGCCATCGGCGTTCTCGCCGCTTTCGCGCTCGCTCTTCAGGGGCCGGCGACCAGCCCGCTCATTGGAATTGCCGGGGCCGGTCTTTCGGTCAGGATCGACATCGTGAGCGTCGCGATGTTCCTGACGGTCGCCTTTGTCGGCTGGGTCACGCTCAGGTTCTCGCGCACGGCGCTCGACGGGGAGACGAGGCAGGGGCCGTTCATGGGGTGGATGTCCGTGACGCTCGCCTGCGTGCTGCTCCTGGTGACGTCGGGAAACCTCTTCCAGCTGGTGCTGGCCTGGGTCGCCGTCGGAACGGGACTGCATCGCCTGCTTCTTTTCTACCCCGAGCGACCCGCGGCGCAGCGTGCGGCACGCAAGAAGACGCTGTCGGGGCTGATCGGAAACGTCGCGCTTGTCCTTGCCGCGGCGCTACTGGTCGGCGGCTTCGGGACGTTCGACGTCGCAGAAATCTCCACGGCCGCGCGCGCAGGCGACCTGCCGGGCACGCTTTGGATCGCTGCGGCCCTCCTCGCGGTCGCGGCTGTCTTCAAGTCTGCTCTCGTCCCCGCTCATGGCTGGCTTACCGAGGTGATGGAGGCGCCGACGCCGGTCTCGGCGCTGCTTCACGCCGGCGTCGTCAATGCCGGAGGCTTCCTTCTGATCCGCTTCGCCGACGTGCTGATCGCGGTGCCCGGTGTGCTGGCGGTCCTCGCGCTCGTGGGCGGCTTCAGTGCCCTCGTCGCCGCCGCCGTCGCGCTGACCCAGCCGGCGGTGAAGACCTCGCTCGCGTGGTCCACCTGCGCGCAGATGGGCTTCATGGTCCTGCAGTGCGGTCTCGCGCTCTTTCCGCTCGCACTTCTGCACATCGTCGCGCATTCGCTCTACAAGGCGCATGCGTTCCTTGCATCGGGACAGGGCGTCGAGGCCGTCGCCTCGATCAGGCGGCCCGGGCCGGTCGCCGTTCCCGATGTTCCGGCCGTGTTCAAGGCCTTCGCGGTGGCACTCCTCATTCACGTCATCGTCGGGCTCGCCTTCGGGTTGCCGGACAAGGCACCGCAGACGATCGCGCTGGGGGCGATCCTGATCTTCGGCGTCGCGTATCTCATCGCGCAGGGGCTTGCCGATGCCGCGCCGAGGGAACTCACGCTGCGCACCACCGCGCTTTCGGCAGTGGCGACAGTCTCGTATTTCACGCTTCAGACCGGCGCGGATTTCCTGTCGCAAGCCACCCTTCCGCCTCCGCCGGCGCCCGACGGCCTCGCCTGGGCGATCATGGCTCTCGCGGTTCTGGGCTTCGGCGTCGCGGCCTTCGCCCAGGCCACCTTCGCTCTCTGGGCGGCGCACCCGGCCATGGCCGGTCTGCGCGTCCATCTCATGAACGGCCTCTACATCAACGCGCTGACGGACCGGATGACCGGTCGCTGGTCGCCGAAGAAAGGATGATCCGATGACCAAGCTGATGCCCCAGTACTCCGGCGAGACGCTCGAACTTTTCGCGGCGGCCGAGTCCGCGATGGCGCGGATCCCGCCCGCGTTCCCGCTCGCCGCGACGGTCGCCGTCAATCCCTTCCTCGGACAGGCGTCCGAGTCGCGGGTGACCGCCGCGGCCCGCCTTGGCAGGGTGGGCGGGATCAGGACAACGGGCGACCGCTCCGAGCTCGCCCGGATGATCGCCGACGGCCGGATCGGCGAAGAAGACCTCAAGCTGGCCGCGGCCGAGGCTGGCATCTCGCCGACAGCGCTTCGGGAGGCGGCGAACCGGCCCGCCCCGGATGTCGCGCCACTCTGCACCGTGGCCGATCTCGCGCAGGAGGAGAGCGGTCAGGACTGGCCCGGCCTCGTCGCGGAACGCATCGGTCTCTGGGCCGCCGGACATTTCGACGAGGGCCAGGCCCTCTGGCCGGCGCCCAAGCTTCGGGTGTTCCGGTCGTGGAGGAGCTTTGCCACACGCGATCTCAGCCCGGGCATCGCGGGCATTGCCGGGTTCAACGATCTGGCCGCGGGTCTGCCGGACGACCCGAAGGCCGCCTTCGTCACCGTGTGCGACATGCTCGGTCTGACGCCCGACGCGGCGACGCTCTACCTGCACCGGCTGCTCGTCTCGCTCGGCGGATGGTCACAACTCGTCCGGAGCCGGGTCTGGCTCGCCGAACGGGACGGAGGTAGCGACGACACTCTCTTTGGGCTCCTCGTCGCCCGTGCGGCATGGGACGCCGCGCTGTTGAAGCATTACGAGGACCGCATCGGAGAGACGTGGGCCGAGACGCTTCGCGGCTGGAGCCAGCCGCTCGTTCCGACGGACGATCAGAAGATCGACGCCGCCTTGCAGGAAGCCGCGGACCGGTCGGCGGAACGTCGACTGCGGGCGCAGGTGGACGCTCCGCTGAAAGCCCGGCCGAAGGCTGACGGACCCGCGATCCAGGCCGCCTTCTGCATCGACGTCCGGTCGGAAATCCTGCGTCGCGCGCTGGAGACGGCCGACGCCGGGGTGGAGACGATCGGGTTCGCCGGATTTTTCGGACTGGCCGCGGCGCATCGCGCGGCGGCGTCCGATATCGTCGAAGCACGGGCGCCGGTCCTGCTGCGGCCGGCAGTCGAAAGCGCGGCGGGATCCGCACCCGCGGAAGACTTAGCCGCCCGGGTCCGGCGGCGCACCTTCCGCGCCTGGGGCCGGTTCAAGCTGGCGACGGTTTCCTCCTTCGCCTTCGTCGAGGCGGCCGGCCCGCTCTATGCCGTGAAGCTCGTGCGAGACGCGGTCGTGGGACCGAAGAGCGCCCCTCCCGAAGCGCCGCCGCGGCTTGATCTTCCGCTGGAAACCCGGGCGGGGGCGGCCGCGCAGATCCTTCGGGCCATGTCGCTGACCGATGGCTTCGCACGGCTCGTCCTGATCGCCGGGCACGGATCGACCGTGACGAACGCGCCGCACGGGAGCGCGCTGCAGTGCGGCGCATGCGGCGGCCATGCGGGCGACGTCAACGCGCGCCTTCTGGCCTCCCTCCTGAACGATCCGGAGGTGCGGGAGGCGCTGGCGGCCCGGGACGGGATCGAGATCCCCGCCGAGACGCTGTTCGTCGCCGGCCTCCACGATACGGTGTCCGATCGCGTCGATCTGTTCGCCGATCACGCGGAGACGGGGCATCGCGCGGATCTCGATCGCCTGAGGACGGCCCTCTCCGGGGCCGCCGCTCTCGCCCGGGCGGAGCGCGCGCTGACGCTGCCGCGCGCCGCCGACGCCGAGAGCCTTCCGGCCCGTGGCGCCGACTGGTCCGAACTCCGTCCCGAATGGGGCCTTGCCGGATGCAGCGCGTTCATCGCCGCGCCGCGTCACCGGACCGCCGGGCGCGACCTCGGCGGCCGGGCCTTCCTGCACAGCTACGACTGGCGGGCGGATGACGGCTTCTCGACGCTGGAACTGATCCTGACGGCGCCCGTCGTGGTGGCGAGCTGGATTTCGCTGCAGTACTTCGGCTCGTCCGTGGCGCCCGACGCCTTCGGAGCCGGCAACAAGCTGCTCCACAACGTCACCGGCGGACTCGGAGTCGTCGAAGGCAACGGCGGTCTCCTGCGGGCGGGTCTGCCCTGGCAGTCGGTGCACGACGGAGACGCTCTCAGGCACGAGCCTCTGCGCCTCTCGGTCGTCGTCGAGGCGCCGACCGAGGCGATCTCGGCCATCCTGGACAAGCACGGGGGCGTGCGCGACCTCTTCGACAACGGCTGGCTGTCGCTGCACGCGATCGACGCCGACGGCCGCGTCTCGTGGCGCTACGACGCGGGTCGCTGGACCGAGATCGGGGGAAAGGAGGCGCTTGCCGCGTGAGAAAGCTGGTCGGAGTGGCAGGATTCGAACCTACGACCCCTGCCTCCCGAAGACAGTGCT
>CAYTBD010000162.1:4953-5864 GCA_964435755.1 uncultured Rhodobacterales bacterium | reverse complement strand
GCGATCAACCGGGGCAACTCCGGGGGCCCGCTGTTCGACGAGAACGGCAACGTGGTCGGCGTGAACACGGCGATCTTCTCGCCCACGGGCGGCAACATCGGCATCGGCTTCGCCGTGCCCTCGCGGATCGCCGCCCGGATCGTGGCCGATCTTCGCGACGACGGTCAGGTCGAGCGCGGCTGGCTCGGCGTCCAGATCCAGCCGGTCACCGAGGAACTGGCCGGGGCCTTCGCTCTGGAGGACACCACGGGCGCGCTGGTGGCGGACGTCACCGCCGGGAGCCCCGCCGACGAGGCCGGCCTTCGGCCCGGCGACGTGATCGTGAGCTTCGACGGCGAAGAGGTGGCCGAGCCGCGCGACCTGACGTTCGCCGTGGCCGAGACCGATCCCCAAACCGAGGTCTCGATGACGATCGTCCGCGACGGGGAGCGCGCCGAGGAGACCGTGACGGTCGGCCTGCAGCCGGCTCTCGGGCCGTCCCAGATGACCGAGCCCGGCGACGAGGACACGAACGGACGCCCGATGCTCGGCCTGTCCGTCGCCCCTCTCGACGACCAGCTTCGCAGCCAGCTCGCCATCGAGGAGGACATCGACGGCGTCGCGGTTCTTCGGGTCCGGCCGGGCTCTCCGGCATCCGAGGCCGGCATCTCCCAGGGCGACGTGATCCTCTCGGCCTCCGGCGTCGACATCACCGGGGTCGCCGATCTGCGCGAGGCGGCCCGCGCGGCCGCCGACGAGGACCGCCCCCTGCTGTTGCGGCTCTACAGGAACGGCAGCTACGCCTTCAGCGCCGTCACCCTGGACACCGAAGGCGACTCAGACGGCTGACGATGACCCGGAGGGCACATCCGGCCTCACCGACGCTGTCCGTCGGTGGGGCCGGATCCTGCAGAGGTTCTGCGCCGCCGGAT
>CAYTBD010000162.1:0-4943 GCA_964435755.1 uncultured Rhodobacterales bacterium | reverse complement strand
TTCCGGTCAATTCCGGTGGAGACGAAACATGCCAGACAGTTCAGAGTGGCCGGCAGGACGGTCCCGGCCGCAGGAAGGATAACGCATGGCTGCTCCGCGCGCGCTCTGGAAGGGCCAGCTCCGCCTCTCGCTCGTCTCGATCCCGGTCGAGCTTTTCTCCGCGACAAGGAGCGGGGCGAAGATCTCGTTCCGGCAGATCCACAAGCCCTCGGGCAAGAAGATCCGCTACGAGAAGGTCGTCCCGGGGATCGGGCCGGTCGATACCGACGACATCGTCAAGGGCTACGAGATCGATGACGACGAGTACATGCTGATCGAGCCGGAGGAGCTCGACGCCATCAAGCTGGAGACGAAGAAGACCCTCGAACTCGTCCAGTTCGTCGGCGCCTGCGAGATCCCGCCGATCTATTTCGACAAGCCGTATTACCTCGTCCCGGCCGACGACCTCGCCGAGGACGCCTACCGTGTCGTGCGCGACGCGCTGCGGACCGACGACAAGACCGGCCTGGGGCAGATCACGCTGCGCGGAAAGGAACATCTCGCCGCGGTCCGCCCCTGCGGCGACGGGCTGCTGCTGGAGACCCTGCACTACGCCGACGAGATCCGCGAGGCCGAGCCGATGTTCAGCCAGATCAAGGACGGCAAGGCCGACAAGGAGCTTCTCGAGGTCGCGACCTCGCTGATCGACCGCAAGTCGGCGCCCTTCGACGCCGACGCCTATTCCGACAGCTATGCCGAGGCGCTGCGTGAGCTTCTCGAGGCCAAGCGCAAGAACAAGAAGACGCCGCGCGTGACGACATCGGCCGAGAAGCCGGCCGGCGGCGACAACGTCGTCGACCTGATGTCGGCGCTCAAGGAGAGCCTGAAGACCGCCGAGAAGAAGGGCGGCCGCAAGAAGAAGGCGTCGTGATGGCGACCTCCGCGGACCGGCTCTCCGACTACAACGCGCGGCGCGATTTCCGGCGCACAGACGAGCCGAAGGGCAAACCGCGCCCCGCGCGCACGACGGGCCTCAGATTCATCGTCCAGAAGCACGACGCGCGCCGGCTGCACTACGATTTCCGCCTCGAATGGGACGGCGTGCTGCTGAGCTGGGCCGTGACGAAGGGACCGAGCGCCGATCCCGGAGAGAAGCGGCTCGCCGTGCGGACCGAGGATCACCCCCTGTCCTACGCCGACTTCGAGGGGACGATCCCGGAGGGCGAGTACGGCGGCGGCACCGTGATGCTCTGGGATCAGGGCGAGTGGGTGCCCGACGGCGACCCCGACGCCGGGCTGAAGAAAGGCAAGCTGACATTCACGCTCAAGGGCTCCCGGATGAAGGGCGGCTGGGCGCTGATCCGGATGCGGGGCAAGGAGACGCGCGAGAACTGGCTCCTCATCAAGGAGCGGGACGACGCCGCGCACGACGACCCCGACGCCCTGACCGGGAGCGCGGACACCTCCATCGCGACCGGGCGCAGCATGGACGAGATCAGCCGCGGCGACGCGGGCGGCGCGAGGCAGGCGCGGAACCGCGCGGGCAAGCGCCCGCCCTTTCGCCCCGTCCAGCTCGCGACCCTCTACGAGACCGCGCCGGAGGGCGACGACTGGCTTCACGAAACCAAGTTCGACGGCTACCGGGCCCTTGCCGCCCTCGGCAAGGGCGGCACCCGGCTCTTCACCCGGTCGGGCAAGGACTGGACCGACCGGTTCGCCGCGCTCGAAGGCGCCTTCGACCCGCTCCCCTGCGACTCGGCCCTGATCGATGGAGAGATCATGGCGGCGCGGATCGAGGGCTCCGCCTTCTCGTCCCTTCAGGCCGCGCTGTCGCGGGGCGCCCCCCTCGTCTTCTACGCCTTCGACCTTCTCTCGCGCGATGGCGAGGATCTGGCCGAGATCCCCCTGGAGGATCGGAAGCGGACCCTCGCGGAGCTGATGGCGGAGGTGCCGGAGGACGGGCCGCTGCGCCTCAGCGACCATGTCGTCGGACACGGCGCCGAGGTCATCCGCGAGGCGTGCCGGCGCGGGGCCGAGGGGATCGTCTCGAAACGCCGCGACGCGCCCTACCGCGGGAAACGCACGAAGGCTTGGCGGAAGATCAAGTGCTCGCGCCGGCAGGAGTTCGTGATCGGCGGCTATCGCCCCTCCGACAAGCGGGGACGCCCCTTCGCCTCGCTGCTCCTTGGATCCTACGAGGACGACAGGCTCGTCTACCGCGGCCGCGTCGGCACCGGCTTCGGCGCGCGGGAGTTCGACATGCTGGAGAAGGCGATGACCGCGCGCAAGACCTCTCCCTTCGACGAGGTTCCCGCCGATGTCGCCCGAACGGCCAGATGGGTCCGTCCCGATCTCGTCGCCGAGATCGAATTCACCGAATTCACCGCCGACGGCCATGTCCGGCACGGCAGCTTTCTCGGGCTGCGCGACGACAAGGACGCAAGGGCCGTCGGCATCGAAACGCCCAAGGATGACCCCATGGACGCCAAGGTCCTCGACATCGCCATCTCGAACGCCGACCGCCCGGTCTTTCCCGACGCCGGCTGCACCAAGCTCGACATCGCGCGCCATTATGCCCGGGTGGGCGACCGGATGATCGAGCTCGCGGGCCATCGCCCGCTCTCGCTGTTCCGCTGTCCCGGCGGGTTGGAGAAGTCCTGCTTCTTCCAGAAGCACGGCGGAACCGGCATGCCGGACGCGCTCTCACGGGTCGAGATCGTCGAGAAGGGCGGACAGGCCGAGGACTATCTCTACCTCACCCGTCCCGAAAGCCTTGTCGCCGCCGCGCAGATGGGCACGGTCGAGTTCCATGTCTGGGGCGCGCGGACCGACCGGCTGGAGCGCCCCGATCGCCTGGTCTTCGACCTCGATCCCGACGAAGGACTGGCGTGGGACGACGTGCGCGGGGCCGCCTTCGAGGTGCGCGACACGCTGTCCCGCCTCGGTCTCGCCTCCGGCGCGATCGTGACCGGCGGCAAGGGCATCCACGTCTGGATGCCGCTCAGGCGGACGCGCGGCTGGGAGACGGTGAAGCTCTTCGCCCGGACCTTCGCCCATGTCCTCGCCGAACGGTCCCCCGACCGCTACATCGCGACCATGTCGAAATCCAGGCGCCGGGGCCGCGTGTTCGTCGACTGGCTCCGCAACGAGCGCGGCGCGACCGCCATCGCGCCGTATTCCCTCCGCGCCCGAAAGGGAGCCCCCGTGGCCGTGCCGGTGACATGGGATGAACTCGCCGGAATTGGGTCCGCCAGCGGCTTCGGCATGGGCGACATGACGGCGCGCCTGAAGGCCCCGTGTCCGGCTATCGCGCTTCAGGACGACCTGCAGACGCTGAGCGACAAGGTGATCGACAGGCTTCAGGACCTCTCGGCGGGCTGACCGCGCGAGGGTCTTTGGCAGCCCGGAACAAAGCGCCGCGCGGACGGTTTGGCAGGGACGCCGCACCGAAAGCACCGAGATGACCAGCGACCACAGCCCCGAAGACACCGTCGAGCGCCAGCGCGAGATCCAGGCGGAGATCGCCCGCGCCGCCGGGCGCGACCACGACGGCGGACAAGGCGCCGTGCAGGCCGGAGCGCGCCGCTATCCCGAGCCGCCCTTCCCCGCGCAGCACCAGCCGAAGCCCGGCTCGGAGGCCGAACTCGATCCCGCGCCGATGTGGGACGCGCCGTTCTACAAGGGCTCGGACAAGCTGAAGGACAAGGTCGCGCTCGTGACCGGCGGGGATTCCGGCATCGGCCGCGCCGTCGCCGTGCTCTTCGCGCGCGAAGGCGCCGATGTCGCGATCACCCATCTTGCCGAAGCCGCGGACGCGGACGTGACGCGGCAGGCCGTCGAGGCCGAGGGCCGGCGCTGCCTCGTCCTGAAGGGCGACGTGACGGACCGCGAAACCTGCCTGCGCCACGTCGCGGCGACGCTCGAGACGCTGGGCCGGCTCGACGTTCTCGTCAACAACGCGGCGTTCCAGGTGCACGCCTCGGACTTCGAGGATATCTCGCCGGAGCATTTCGACCTGACCATCCGCACCAACCTGCATGGCTATTTCTTCATGGCGCAGGCGGCCGTGAGGCACATGCGGCCCGGGTCGGCCATCGTCAACAACGGCTCCGTGACCGGCCTCAGGGGGTCGGCCGGCCTCATCGACTATTCGATGACCAAGGGCGGCATCCACGCCTTCACCCGCGCGCTCTCGGGCAACCTGATCGACCGCGGCATCCGGGTGAACTGCGTGGCGCCCGGCCCGGTCTGGTCGCCGCTCAATCCCTCGGATCGCGACGCCGAGGACGTCGCCCACTTCGGGCAGGGCTCGAAGATGGGGCGCCCGGCGCAGCCCGAAGAGGTGGCCCCGGCCTTCGTCTTCCTCGCCTCGCCGCACTGCTCGAGCTACATCACCGGAGAGATCCTCCCCGTGATCGGCGGCTACTGACGCGCCCTCAACGGCCGGAGAACCCGCCAAGGACGCTGGCGAGACTGGCGCCGAGGCCATCAGAAAGGTAGCCGCCTTCCTGTACGAACAGGGTGGGCAGGCGTGGGCCGGACAGCCGTTCGCCGATACGCGCGAACCCGTCCCGCGTCACGGCCAGTCCCTTGAACGGATCGTCGACGGAGGCGTCGAGACCGAGCGCCACGACGATCACGTCGGCGCCGAACGCGTCGATCCGGTCCAGCGCAAGCTCGAGCGTCGCGAGATAGTCGTCGTCGCCGGTTCCCCGCGCGAGCGGCAGGTTCAGGTTGCATCCGAGACCGTCGCCCTCTCCGCGCTCATGGGCGTGGCCCCAGAAGAACGGGTAGAACCGCGCGGGATCGGCGTGGATCGATACGGTCAGGACGTCCGGCCGGCGATAGAAGATGCCCTGCGTGCCGTTGCCGTGATGGACATCGATGTCGAGAATGGCGGGCCGCCGCCCCGCGGCGCGCAGCCGCTCGGCCGCGACGGCGGCGTTGTTGAGAAAGCAGAAACC
>CAYTBD010000161.1:0-5889 GCA_964435755.1 uncultured Rhodobacterales bacterium | reverse complement strand
GGCTGGGTCGCGGCGACGGGGTCGGTCTCGGTCGAGGCGGTGCTGATGTTCGCGCTGATCCTGATGTGGACCCCGCCGCACTTCTGGGCACTGGCGCTCTTCATGCGGTCGGACTACGACGACGCCGGCGTGCCGATGCTCACGGTGACGCACGGGCGGCCCGCGACGCGACGCCATATCCTCGGCTACACGGTGCTTCTGGCGCCGGTGTCGCTGGGTCTCGCGTTCACCCCGATCGGCGGACCGGTCTACCTGGTCGTGGCGCTCGCGCTCAACGCGTGGTTCCTCAAGGGCGCCGTCGCGATCTGGCGCCGCGACGAAGTCATGGCCGAAGCCGACAAGTATCGCGCCGAGAAAGACTTCTTCCGGTTCTCGCTCTACTATCTTTTCCTTCACTTCGGAGCGCTCCTGATCGACCACACGCTCCTGATGACGGGTATGATCTGATGACCATCAAGGCAACGCACGAGCTTCACCAGCGCCGCCTCTCCCGCAACGTGGGGCTGGCCATCGTCCTCGTCGGCTTCGCCGCCGTCGTCTTCGGGCTGACGATCGCCAAGATCCAGACCGGCGCGCCGATGCAGGCCTTCGACCATGCCGTGCGCCCCGAACTTACGGAGACAGGCCAGTGATCGGCCGCCTCGAAGGACCGCAGCGCACGCTGGCCACCACCGTGGGCGTCGTCCTGCTCATGGGCTCGCTCGCCTGGGCTTCGGTGCCGTTCTACGACTGGTTCTGCCGCGTGACGGGATTCGGCGGCGCGACCGGCGTGTCCGAGGTCGCGCCCGACGAGATCCTAGATCAGACGATCCAGGTGCGCTTCGACAGTTCCGTCGAGCGCGGCATGCCGTGGGAGTTCACGCCGGTCGAGCGCACGATGCAGATCCGCATCGGCGAGACGGGCCTCGCCTTCTACGAGGCGACGAACCCC
This sequence comes from uncultured Rhodobacterales bacterium, assembly GCA_964435755.1. Classification (GTDB taxonomy): domain Bacteria; phylum Pseudomonadota; class Alphaproteobacteria; order Rhodobacterales; family Rhodobacteraceae; genus DAINOF01. Next base: position 4,958 of record CAYTBD010000161.1, on the reverse strand, counting down.
ACCGACCGGCCGATCGCCGGTTCGGCCAGCTACAACGTCGTTCCCTACTCGGCGGGCGGCTACTTCTCGAAGATCGACTGCTTCTGCTTCGAGATGCAGGTGCTCCAGCCGGGGGAAACCGTGCTGATGCCGGTGACCTTCTACGTCGATCCCGAAATCACCGACGATCCGGAGGCGAAGCATCTCCACCAGATCACGCTGTCCTACACGTTCCACGAAATCGACCTTCCCGAAGAGCAGGCAAGCCTTTCGCCCGCGCTTCGGCCCAACGACAACTGAGCCCCGGAGAAGGGACCCATGGCCCACGCGAAAAACCACGACTACCACATCCTGAACCCCTCGATCTGGCCGTTCCTCGGCTCGGTATCGGCGTTCATCATGCTTTTCGGAGCGGTCCTCTGGATGCACGGCTCGGGGCCGTGGATGTTCCTCATCGGCTTCGTCGGCGTCCTCTACGTGATGTTCGCGTGGTGGTCCGAAGTCGTGCAGGAAAGCCGGCAGGGAGATCACACGCCCGTCGTGCGGATCGGCCTGCGCTACGGCTTCATCATGTTCATCATGTCGGAGGTGATGTTCTTCGCGGCGTGGTTCTGGGCCTTCTTCAAGCACACGATGTATCCGATGAACGAATACGTCGGCTCCCAGTATGTCCCGCCGGACATCCACTTCGTCGACCCGTTCCATCTGCCGCTCATCAACACGCTGGTTCTTCTGCTGTCGGGTTGCGCGGTGACCTGGGCGCACCACGCGCTCGTCCACAAAGGCGACCGCCGGGACGTCGAATGGGGCCTTCTCATCGGCGTTCTCTTGGGCCTCGCGTTCACCGGGCTTCAGGCCTACGAGTATTGGGAACTGATCGCGCACGAGGACTGGACCTTCGGCGGCGACAAGTACTACTCGACCTTCTTCATGGCGACCGGTTTCCACGGGATGCACGTCATCATCGGGACGATCTTTCTGTTCGTCTGCTACCTGCGGGCGCGGGCGGGCCACTTCACCGCCGAAAAGCACATCGGCTTCGAGGCGGCGGCGTGGTACTGGCATTTCGTCGACGTCGTCTGGCTGTTCCTGTTCTTCACCATCTATCTCTGGGGCAGCGGCGTCTGACCCCGCCCGGATCTCGGACGGCAAGTACGGGCGCGGGGCAACCCGCGCCCCTTGCATGAGGACCATATGACACGTCGCATGATCTTCCCGCTTCTGCTGGGCCTCGTCGGCGCGGCGGTCCTGATTTCCCTCGGCGTCTGGCAGCTTCAGAGGCTCGAATGGAAAGAGGGCGTGATCGCCGAGATCGAGGCCCGGATCGGCGCCGATCCCGTTCCCCTCCCGGAGAGGCCCGATCCCGAGCGCGACCGTTTCCTGCCCGTCACCGCCACCGGCACGATCACCGACGAGGAACTCGACGTCCTCGTTTCGGTCAAGCAGGCGGGCCCGGCCTACAGGATCATCTCGGCCTTCGAGACCGAAGGGGGCCGCCGCATCCTGCTCGACCGCGGCTACGTGCCGGACGAGGACAAGGACGACCCGCGCCCGCCCGTCCCTGGCGTCACCGTCACCGGCAACCTCCACTGGCCGGAAGAGGTCGACCGCTGGACGCCGGCGCCGGAGATCGACCGCAACATCTGGTTCGCCCGCGACGTGCCGCGGATGGCGGAGGTGCTGGGCACCGAACCCGTCATGATCATCCTGCGCACGACGTCGGAGTCCGACCCCGCCGTGACCCCGCTCCCGATCGAGACGGCCGGCATTCCGAACGATCACCTCGAATACGCCGTCACATGGTTCGGTCTCGCCGCCGTCTGGGTGGGGATGACAGCGTTCCTGCTGTGGCGTATCAGGCAGCGGACGGTGTGAAGGGACCTCCATGCGGTACGTGTCGACACGGGGTGACGCCCCGGTCCTGAATTTCCAAGACGCGATGCTGACGGGCCTCGCGCGCGACGGCGGCCTCTACGTGCCCGAGACCGTCCCGCAGATGCGCCCGGACGACATCGCGGCGCTGGCGGGCGTGCCCTACGAGGACGCGGCCTTTCGCGTGATGCGTCCCTTCGTGGGCGAGGTGTTCTCGGACGACGAGTTCCGCGACGCCATCGAAGCGGCCTACGCGGGTTTCGGTCACGACGCCCGCGCGCCGCTTGTCCAGCTCGGGTCGAACCACTTCCTGCTCGAGCTGTTCCACGGGCCGACGCTGGCCTTCAAGGACTTCGCGATGCAGATCATCGGGCAGCTCTTCCAGCGGGCGCTCGCCCGGGACGGCCGCCGGATCACGATCGTGGGCGCGACCAGCGGAGACACCGGGTCCGCCGCCATCGAGGCGTTTCGGGGCCTCGACAACGCCGACGTCTTCATCCTTTTCCCGCAAGGCCGCGTCAGCGAGGTCCAGCGCCGTCAGATGACGACGCCCGCCGAGGCGAACGTCCACGCGATCGCCGTCGAGGGCGATTTCGACGACTGTCAGGCGGCGGTGAAGGACATGTTCAACGACTTCGCCTTCCGCGACGAGGTCGCGCTCGCCGGCGTCAACTCGATCAACTGGGCGCGGGTACTGGCGCAGGTCGTCTACTATTTCACCGCCGCCGTGTCGCTCGGCGCGCCGCACCGGGCGGTCTCCTTCGCCGTTCCCACCGGCAACTTCGGCGACATCTACGCGGGATCCATCGCGCGCCGCATGGGCCTTCCGGTCGAAAAGCTCGTGATCGCCACGAACCAGAACGACATCCTGCACCGCACACTCGTCTCTGGCGCGCACAAGAAGGAAGGCGTGACGCCCTCGATCAGCCCGTCGATGGACATCCAGGTGTCCTCGAACTTCGAGCGCGCCCTCTTCGACGCATACGGCCGCGACGGCCGGGCGGTGGCGCAGCTGATGGCCGAACTCGGGGAGGGCGGCTTCACGGTGAGCCAGGGCGCGATGCAGGCGCTGCGCGAGGTCTACGCCTCGGGCCGCGTCTCCGAGGAGGAGACGTCGGCCACGATCCGGGACATGCACGCGAGGACCGGCGAGGTTCTCTGTCCCCATACCGCGGTCGGCGTGAAGGTCGCGGAGGAGTATCTCGGGCCCACGCCCGTCGTCACCCTCGCCACCGCGCATCCCGCGAAGTTCCCCGACGCGGTGGAAGCCGCGACCGGCCGCAGACCCGCCCTTCCATCCCGGATGGCCAGCCTTTATGACAGATCGGAACGCGTGACCGAGGTCCCGAACGACCTCTCCGCCATCGAGGATCTTATACGGGAGCGACGCACAAGGTGACAGTCGAACTGCACACACTGCCGAACGGATTTCGGATCGTGACCGAGAACATGCAGGGCCTCCGGTCCGCCTCCATTGGTGTCTGGGTGACCGCGGGCGGCCGCCACGAACGGCCCGAGCAGAACGGCGTCGCGCATTTCCTCGAACACATGGCCTTCAAGGGCACCAAACGCCGCAGCGCCCTCCAGATCGCCGAAGAGATCGAGGATGTCGGCGGCTACATCAACGCCTACACCTCGCGGGAAGTCACGGCCTACTATGTCCGTGTCCTGGGCGAGGACGTGCCGCTCGCCCTCGATGTCGTGGCCGACATTCTCCTCAACCCGGTCTTTGCGCACGAGGAGATCGAGGTGGAGCGGGGCGTGATCCTGCAGGAGATCGGGCAGGCGTACGACACGCCCGACGACATCATCTTCGACTGGCTTCAGGAGGCCGCCTATCCGGGCCAGCCCATCGGCCGGCCGATTCTCGGTCCTTCCGGAAACGTCAGCGGCTTCACCCGCGACGACCTGTCGAGCTTCGTGCGGGAACGCTACGCGCCCGGCCAGATGATCCTTTCCGCGGCGGGCGCGGTCGATCACGACGAGATCGTGCGCCTCGCCGAAGCGCAGTTCGGCCACCTTCCTGCCCGTGACGTCACGCCGGCCGAACCGGCGCGCTTTCTTGGCGGAGAACACCGGACCGAGAAGCCCCTCGAACAGGCGCATATCGCGCTCGCGTTCGAGACTCCGGGCTACCGCCATCCCGACGTCTACACCGGGCAGGTCTTCGCGACGGCGCTCGGCGGCGGCATGTCCTCGCGGCTCTTTCAGGAGGCGCGGGAGACCCGGGGCCTCTGCTACACGATCTTCGCCCAGGCCGGCGCATTCGCCGACAGCGGAATGACGACGATCTACGCCGGCACCGGGGCGGGGCAGATACGCGACCTCGCCGAGCTTGCCATCGACGAGATCCGGAAGTCCGCCGACCAGATGACGCCGGCCGAGGTCGCGCGCGCGCGGGCACAGATGAAGGCGGGGCTGCTGATCGGGCTCGAAAGCCCGTCCTCCCGCGCCGAGCGGCTCGCCCGCATGGTGGCGATCTGGGGCAGGGTTCCGCTGATCGAGGAGACGGTCGCCAAGATCGACGCGGTGACGACCGGGGACGTCCGGGAGTTCGCCGGAAAACTTGCCACGGCCGCACCGCTCGCGCTCGCGCTCTACGGCCCGGTCGGGACGGCGCCCGAGGCCGGTGATCTGAAGGCGAGGCTCGCCGCCTGATGCTTCTGCGCCGCCGGTCGGTCACCATCGAAACCGAGCGGATGAGCCTGCGCCCGCCCCAGCACTCCGATTACCGTGCGTGGTCGGCGCTGCGCGAACGAAGCGCCGATTTCCTCGTGCCGTGGGAGCCGTCGTGGTCGGCCGACCATCTCACCCGGAAGTCCTTCACCAATCGCGTTCACTGGGCGCAGCGCGCCGTGGGACAGGACACGGCGCTGCCGCTCTTCCTCCTCCGCAGGGAAGACTCGGAATTCCTCGGCGCGATCACGCTCGACAACATCCGGCGCGGTCCCGCGCAGGCGGGCACGCTCGGCTACTGGATCGGAGAGCGCTTCGCGCGGCAGGGCTACATGCGCGAGGCCATCGACGCGGTCGTCCATTATGCGTTCCACACGCTCGATCTGTCCCGCATCGAAGCCGCCTGCCTCGCCGAGAACGCCGCCTCGCGC
>CAYTBD010000160.1:5735-5912 GCA_964435755.1 uncultured Rhodobacterales bacterium | reverse complement strand
CACTGCTCGATAGGTTTCTTGCCTGTATGAAACCTGCCTCAATAACTTAACGCCGGCCTCGTGCCGGCGTTTTTTTTATGTCCACCGGGTTGCGGACCGGTGCGAAAAAGGTGCCGGCGCGCGGCCGCAACCCGGCGCCGAATCGGGTTCAGTACTTCTGCGGCACATACAGTTCGT
>CAYTBD010000160.1:0-5725 GCA_964435755.1 uncultured Rhodobacterales bacterium | reverse complement strand
CTGCCTCAATAACTGAACGCCGGCCTTGTGCCGGCGTTTTTTTTGTCCGTAGCCGGGTCGAAGCGGGTCGCTGCGGTACTTGCGAAAGCCCTCGCGGACAGGCCGTCCGACGCCGCGTCGCGACGGCGTTTCGCTCGCCTCCGGCACCGCCCCCGCCGGTCATCCGTCCCCCTGTCTTTTGCGGCCGCAGCATGTAGAGTTGCCGCGACCGCAGACGAGGAGGAAGGACATGGCCCTCACCGGCAAGACCGCCGTCATCACCGGATCGAATTCCGGAATCGGGCTCGGGATCGCGAAGGAGCTGGCGCGGGCCGGAGCGAACGTGGTGCTCAACAGCTTCACCGACCGCGAGGAGGACCACGCCCTCGCGCGGGAAATCGCGGACGAGACGGGCGTCACCGCCCGCTACGTCCCCGCCGACATGTCGAAGGCCGCCGACTGCCGCGCGCTGATCGAACAGGCCGGCGCCTGCGACATCCTCGTCAACAACGCCGGCATCCAGCATGTCGCGCCGATCCCCGAGTTCCCGGCCGAAAAGTGGGACGCGGTCATCGCGATCAACCTGTCCTCGGCGTTTCACACCACCGCCGCCGCGCTGCCGATGATGCGCAAGGCGGGCTGGGGCCGGGTGGTCAACGTGGCCTCCGCCCACGGGCTGACGGCCTCGCCCTTCAAGTCGGCCTACGTCGCCGCCAAGCACGGCGTCGTCGGGCTCACCAAGACCACGGCGCTCGAGACGGCCGAGGAGGACATCACCGCGAACGCGATCTGCCCGGCCTACGTGCTGACCCCGATCATCGAGTCGCAGATTCCCGACCAGATGAAGACCCACGGCATGACCCGCGAGCAGGTGATCCGCGACGTGATGCTCGTCCGTCAGCCGTCGAAGAACTTCGTGACGGTCGAACAGGTCGCGGGCACGGCGGTCTTCCTCTGCTCCGACGCCGCCGCCCAGATCACCGGCACGACGATCAGCGTCGACGGCGGCTGGACGGCGCTGTGACCGACGGATGTACGGCTGATCCGGGGCTCAGGCCGGCCCGATCGGGGTTCCGCCGCCACCGCCCGACGTCACGGCGGCGATGATCGCGAGCAGAAGAAGCGGCACGATGATCCCGCCGGCCGAGGTGGTCGCGGTGTCCTCGGCGATCACTTCGGGCTCCATCAACGGCTGCGCGAAACCGTCCGCGCCCGCCTGTCCCGCCATCAGCGCGCCGGCAAGGCTCGCGGCGGCTATCGTCCTGATGTTCGGTTGCATTCCCTGTCCGTCCCTCCTTCAAGCTTTGCCCGGAGGGTAGCCGCGGCGACCGGTCCTGTCACGCGCGAACTGGGCCGTCACCGGCTCGGCTCCGGCTCCTCGATGCGGGCGGCGGCGCGCGGCTCCTCGGGCGGCCGGGTCGGCAGCGTGTCGGGATCGACGCCGCTGGGATAGACGAGACCCGCCGAGATGATGAGCTTGGCGGCATCTTCCACCGACATGTCGAGTTCGACGATGTCGCTTCGCGGCAGGAAGAGCAGGAAGCCCGAGGTCGGGTTGGGCGTGGTGGGCAGGAAGACGGCGGCCTTGGCGCCTTCGACGGGAATGCCCCGCGCGATCTCGCCCCGCGCGCCGGTCGAGACGAAGCCGATCGCCCAGACCCCGCGCCGCGGATACTCGATCAGGCAGGCCTTGTCGAAGGAGGTCTCTGTCTGGGCGAAGATCGTCTCGGCGATCTGCTTCACGCCGCCGTAGACCGAGCGGACGATCGGCATCCGCTCGACCAGCCCTTCGCCCCAGTTGATGAGCGACCGCCCGATCAGGCCCTTGGCCAGCCAGCCCACGATGATCGTGAAGACGAGGAAGATGATGACGCCGACGCCGCGGAGATTGATCCCGATGTATTGCTCGGGCCGGAACTGCGACGGAACGAACGGCAGGACCCAGCCGTCGATCCATCCGACCACGGTCCAGATCAGCCAGAGCGTCAGGCCGATCGGCGCGATCACGACGAGCCCCGTCAGGAAGCTCGCCCGCAAGCGGCCTAACAGCGTTCCCCGGCGCTTGGAGTCGGCGGTGGAGGGCGTATCGAGGAGTTTCGTCATCTGCGCAGGGTTCCCGGGTGTGTCGGGAATTTATGTGCGCGCCCGCCCGCCCACAATACGCCACTGCCCTCGCGCGCGCTTATTTCGCGGTCGATGCGATCTCGGCGGCGATCCGGGCGGCGAGACGCGCATTATTCAGCACGAGCGCGATGTTCGCGTCGAGCGACCGCCCCTCCGTGACCGCGAGGATTCGCGACAGCAGGAACGGCGTGACGGATTTCGCGACGATTCCGCCCTCCCGCGCCTCGGCGAGCGCGCGCGCGATCAGCGGCTCGAGCGCCTCGCGCGGGATCTCGGCCTCCGCGGGAATCGGATTGGCGACGAGCTGGCCGCCGGGAAGGCCGAGTTCGGCGCGCATCCGGTGGGCGCGGGCGATGTCGCGCGGGTCGTCCATGCGGAGCGGCGAGGCCAGCCCCGACCGGCGCGACCAGAACGCCGGGAACTCGTCCTGTCCACGGTGATGACCGGAACCCCGAGCGTCTCCAGCACTTCGAGGGTCTTGGGCAGGTCGAGGATCGCCTTGGCGCCGGCGGCGACGACGGTGACCGGGGTCTGGGACAGCTCGCGCAGGTCGGCGGAGATGTCGAAGCTGGTTTCCGCGCCCCGATGCACGCCGCCGATGCCGCCGGTGGCGAAGACGGCGATTCCGGCGAGGCGGGCCGCGATCATGGTCGCGGCGACCGTCGTCGCGCCCGTGCCGCCGGTGGCGAGGCAGGCGGCGAGATCGGCGCGGGAGAGCTTGGCCGCGCCCCCGGTCCCGGCCAGCGCCTCCAGCTCGCCGGCGCTCAGGCCGACGTGCAGACGCCCCTCGATCACGGCGACGGTCGCGGGCGTGGCGCCCGCCGCCCGCACCTCGTCCTCGACACGTCGTGCCGTCTCGAGGTTCCGCGGCCAGGGCATGCCGTGCGTGATGATGGTGGACTCAAGCGCCACGATCGCACGCCCGCCCGCGCGGGCCGCATCCACCTCGGGCGAGAGCAGGGGGGCGATCGTCATGCGCCGACCTCACCGGAGACGTGGTCCGCGGCGGCGCGGAGCGCGTCGTCGAGCGCCTGTTGCCGCCCCGCCCCGCGCCGTTCGGCGGCGATATGCGCGGCCATGAAGGTATCGCCGGCGCCGGTGACGCGCGTCACCAGCACCTCGGGCGGCTCGGCCTCGCGGAGGTCTTCGGCGTCGGCCTCCGCCGCGGTGCGCCCGCCGTCGGTGACGAGCACCCGCGCCGCGCCCCGCGCGACGAGCGCCGCGGCCGCCTCCGGGGCCGATGCGAACCGCGTCTGGCAGATCAGCCCGGCTTCCTCGAGGTTGACGTAGAGCGTCGCGCGGGGGCAGGCGAGCAGCGGCGTCAGCCGTTCGGCCTTGCCGGGCGAGGCGGGGGCCACGCGAAGGTCGGACCGCGCGAAGAGCGGGCTCGCGGCGATTTCGGCCAGCAGAAGCTCGGTCAGGTTGCCGTCGATCGCGACGAGCCCGGCATAGGGCGCGCCCTCCGATCCCAGCCGCCCGTCGGCGAGCGGACGCAGGATCTTGTCGCCGGCGGCCTCGAGCGAATGCGCGTCCGCGATGGCCGCGATCAGCCCGTTCGCGCCTTCCACGGCCATGTAGCGATCGGTCGGAAGGTCGTCGGAAAGATAGACGTGATCGGTCGCCATCCCGAGCTTGCGGCAGGCGTCGAGCAGTTCCGCCCCCTCGTCGTCGCGCCCGATGGCGGTCAGCAGCGCCGGCGTGAGGCCGAACCGCCGCAGCGTCATGGCGATGTTCATCGCGACGCCGCCGGGCAGGCGGGTGATCCGGCCCGGAACGTCCGAGCCCGCGCGCATCACCGACGGGGCGCGGCCGATCACGTCCCAGAGGACGGATCCGATGCACAGGATGTCGGGCGCGCGCGTCATCGCGGCTTTCTTCACCGGGACACGCGCGCAGGCAAGCGGAAAACCGGCCAGCGTCGGCGGACGTCCTCCGTGACCGCCCCGCGCCGAAGGTCAGGCGGCGCCCATCAGATCCGCGACATCGCCCGGCATCTGGACCTCGAGATGGCGGAATTCGCCCTCGTCCACATGCTTGCGCAGGACCGCGAAGACGGCCTCGGCCGCCTGCCGGGGATCCGTGCCGGTCTCGTTCTGGCTGCGCAGATGCCCCTCGACCGTGCCGAGCCAGGCATCGAGGGACCGGTCGAGGATCGGCGTGGCGGAGGGGCGCCAGCCTTCGAAGTAGATCCCCCGGATCAGCATGGGCAACTGCTGTCCGAGATGCACCGCCTCGTCCGCGGTCAGCCGGTCGCGCAGCGCGTGCAGGCCGGCGCGCAGGACGTGATACGCCGACTGCTTGCCCGCACCGATGCGGTCGTCAATCTCGTTCAGCCAGATGTTCGTCATCTGGACCGTCTCGTCGATCATCTTCAGTCCGAGGTCAGGCATGGTCGTCCTCCTTCAGCGGTTTCGCCGGTAACACGCCCGGACCGCCGGTGTTCCCCCGGAGACGCGAGATGCCCTTGCATTGGCACGCTGCATCGTCTATCTGCGCGCTCACTTCACAGGCGGGGCTTGGGCCATCGGGGGAGACATCCCCGGTCGGTCCGCCGGTTGGGAGAAATCCCTGACGCTCCGCCGAGGCGCAAACCGGAAAGGAACATGGACATGGCGCTCCCGGAATTCTCCATGCGTCAGCTCTTGGAAGCTGGCGTTCACTTCGGTCACCAGACCCAGCGGTGGAATCCCCGCATGGGCGAATTCATCTACGGTGACCGCAACGGCATCCACATCATCGACCTGACGCAGACCGTGCCGATGCTCGACGCGGCGCTCAACGTGATCCGCGAGACCGTGGCCAAGAACGGCCGGGTGCTTTTCGTCGGAACCAAGCGGCAGGCGCAGAAGCCCGTCGCCGACGCGGCCGAGAGGTGCGCGCAGTACTACATGAACCATCGCTGGCTCGGCGGCACGCTGACCAACTGGAAGACCGTCTCGCAGTCGATCAACCGGCTCAAGGAGATCGACGAGATCATGGCGCAGGGCGCCGAGGGTCTCACCAAGAAGGAACGCCTCGGTCTCGAGCGCGACCAGCAGAAGCTCGAGGCGTCGCTCGGCGGCATCCGCGAGATGGGCGGTCTTCCCGACCTGCTCTTCGTCATCGACGTGAACAAGGAAGACCTCGCGATCGCCGAGGCGCGCAAGCTCGGCATTCCGGTCGTGGCCGTGGTCGACACGAACTGCTCGCCCGACGGCATCGACTACATCATTCCCGGCAACGACGACGCCGCGCGCGCGATCGGGCTCTACTGCGATCTCGCCTCGCGCGCCGCGCTCGACGGGATGTCGGCACAGCTTGGCGCCGCCGGCGTCGACGTGGGGGCGCTCGAGGAAGCGGTGGAGGACCGGCTCGAGTCCGACGCCGCCACCGAGACCGCGACCAAGGCCGAGGAACCGGCCGAAGCGCAGAGCTGAGCCGTCACACGAACGTCATGGGGAGCGCCTAGGCGCTCCTCGCAGGACCCTGTTTAGGAGAGGCTGAAATGGCAGTCACAGCAGCACTCGTGAAAGAACTCCGCGACAAGACAGGCGCGGGCATGATGGACGCCAAGAAGGCGCTGACCGAAACCGACGGCGACATGGAAGCCGCTGTCGACTGGCTGCGCACCAAGGGCCTGGCC
>CAYTBD010000159.1:0-5926 GCA_964435755.1 uncultured Rhodobacterales bacterium | reverse complement strand
TACGCCGAGGTCCTGCGCGCGATCGCGCAGCGAGGGCGCGATGCCTTCTACGACGGGCCCATCGCCAAGGCGATCGTCGACGTGGTGCAGGCGAACGGCGGACTCCTCGCGCTGGAGGACTTCGGGACCTACGACATAGCCGAACGGCCGCCGGTCTGCGTGACATACCGGCAGGCCGAGGTCTGCGGCATGGGCCCGCCTTCCTCCGGCGCGCTGACCGTGGGGCAGATCCTGGGGATGCTCGAGGACGTCGACCTCGCCGCCATGGGACCAGACAGCGCCGAAGCCTGGACGCTCATCGGCGATGCCTCGCGCCTCGCTTTCGCCGACCGTGGACGGTACATGGCCGACAGCGACTTCGTGCCGATGCCGACCGAGGGGCTGGTGAACGAGGCCTACCTCGCCCACCGGGCGGAGCTTCTCGATCCCTCCCGCGCGCTCGACGACGTGCAGCCCGGGGAACCGCACTGGGATCATGCGATGCTCTGGGGCGACGACGTCTCGCTCGAGCTGCCCTCGACCTCCCACATCTCCATCGTCGACGCCGAGGGCAACGCCTTGTCGATGACGACGACCATCGAGAACGGCTTCGGCTCGAGGCTCTTCGTGCGCGGCTTCCTTCTCAACAACGAACTCACCGACTTCTCCTTCGCAACGCACCAGAACGGCTGGCCCATCGCCAACCGGGTCGAGCCCGGAAAGAGGCCGCGGTCCTCCATGGCGCCCACGATCGTGATGCAGGATGGCGCGCCGCTGTTCGTCGTCGGCTCGCCCGGCGGCAGCCGCATCATCGGCTATGTCGCCCAGGCCGTGATCAACTATCTCGACTGGGACATGAACCCGCAGGAAGCGGTCGCCGCGCCGCATCTCGTCAACCGCTTCGGGACCTTCGACATCGAGAGCGGGACCTCCGCGGCCGATCTCGAAGCGGCGCTGCAGGCGGCTGGCTTCGCGACGAGCGTCACCGATCTCACGAGCGGTCTGCACGCCATTGCGCTCGAGGACGGACAACTCCTCGGCGGAGCCGATCCGCGCCGTGAGGGCATCGCCATAGGTGAGTGACAGCGATCGGAGGAAGCGCCGACCCCAAGGATTTCCGCGTCGCGGCTCCGAGGGCGGGATGTCATTCAGTTTCGAGCCGGAATGTGTATGGTTGGCTTGAACAAGTAGGAGGGAAAAATGACAGATCGTGACGCGTACATTGAGAAGATGAAGGCGAAACTGGACGAGTGGAACGCTGAAATCGACAAGCTGCAGGCGCAGGCCCGGGCCGCTGAGGCCGAGAACAAGGCGAAATACCAGGAGCAGCTGGAGGAGATGCGCACGCAGCGCGACGAGGCCCAGTCCAGGATGAAGGAAGCGCAGGCTGCCAGCGATGCGGCGTGGGACGATATGCGCAAGGGAATGGAAGACGCCTGGCAGAACATTTCCAGCTCCTTCCAGAAGGCTTGGAACCGCTTCCAATAAGCTGATCCCCAACCAGCGTCAGCTTCATGCCGACCTCGGCGGTGTAGACGCGGGTCAGCTCGACGATGGTGACGGCATCGCCTTCGACGATGTCCATGGTGGCATGGGAACGCCTCCGGGTCAGGATGTCAGGACGGGACGCGTCGTGTCAGCCGACGAGGCTGCCCCGGCTTCCGTCCTGCGCCTTACTCAATGGCAGCTATGTCCTCGTCAGCTTCGCAGTTCTCGATGCCGTCGCACGCGGCCTCTTCGTGATCCTTTTCGGTCGCCCGTGCGTCGCGCTCTGCGATTGCCGCCTCGATTTCCTCTTCATGGCCATCGAAACGAGACATGAGGGAGTCGAGGAGCGGTTGCTCAAGCTCCTCGTCGATTTCGGGCGCTGGATCCGGGTTCTTGTTCCAGTAGGCGAGGATGGACTCCTGCGCAGAAAGCAGATCGGCCTCTGTCTCCGTGGCGCCGACAACAGCGTCATAGGTTGCCGTGTCGAAGTCTTCGAACGCCTCAAGCGCCCCGTCTATGGTGTCGTTCTCTTGCCCGGAGGCAAGGTATTGCGCAAGGCTATCGTATCCCTCGCCAGCGACGACCGCCTGGAACAGCCGGTAGTTCCGCCCGTCTTCCGACGCCAGCAGTTCCCCGGATTCCGCTGCCGCGGCGTGCGCGACCGCCAGGGCCGCCATCTGGCCGACAGGGCCGTTCGTATTGCCATTCCGGACGTGCGCGAGGACGGCGTTCATGTTGGCGTTGAGCGCGCCGTTCATGTTGCCGAGCTCGCTCGGGTGCAGCTGCGTCCCGCCCACCGATCTGGTCGGACGCGGCGCCGGCGCGATGGACGCGTTGGGTGCTGAGCGCGTGGGCGTGGCCCTTGCAGCCTTTCGGGTCCCCTTGTTCTCCTGCCCGGTGAGCCTCTTGAGGAAGTTTCCAACCGGATCGCCACCTCCGCGGGTCGCCTGTCCGCTCTCGCGGTTGCCCTTTCCGGCCCAGGAGGGCTTTCCGCCACCGCGCTCGGCCTTTTCTCCACCGCCGCGCACTTCGCTTGATCGGCCGCCGCCCTTTCCATTCCCACCATTTCCATTGCCGTTCCCGCCCTTTGCGTACGCGGATTCGACGCTCGCCAGTGTCATGACGGTCGCGGCCGGCAGGAGCGCAACGGCTCCGAGAGTTGTGGCCAGAAGCGCGGCCTTCAGAGTTTCCATCGACATGCGCGTCTCCTCGCTTCGCCTAGGTGTTCCGGGTCACCAAAGGGCGGTTCTGTGGCGTTTGTATGGCGATATCATCATGTTGTGCCGGAAACAGTCCGTTGACGGCGTGCTTTCACGATCCGTCGAAGATCGAGGTCGTCTGGAGCCTGTCCTGCGGTGGAGGCCTATGCGGATCGATAACTTCTACTCTTCGGCGCCTGTCCAGGGGCCACGATCCTCGCGCGCTTCACCGAGATCGGGAGCGGGCGCGGAAAAGGCCGGCCCGAACTGGGGAAGGGGCTCCTTTGACGAATGGCGGATGCTGAGGGGCGGGTGCCCAAGGCGCTGGCAACCCGACACCGTGGTCCCGCGTTTGTACGCGTGAGGACGACGGTCTGGTCGCAACCAGAGGAGAGACGCGAGATGAAGTTGCAGATGCTGATGATGATACTGGTGTCCGGCGCGATGGGCGTGGCCCAGGCGCGGGCTGAGGACGCGGCGGAGGGTGAAGCCCTGTACCAGGAAGTCTGCCGGAACTGTCACGGACCGTCGGGCCGTGGTCTGGCAAGCTTCCCGAGCCTGCTCGGTCGCGATGCGGATTTCATCGCGTCCCGGCTTGAGACATATCGTGCGGGGGAAAGGGTTGGCGGAAACTCGGCGTTGATGATGCCGGTGGCCGCGGAATTGAGCGATCAGGAAATCGCCGACCTGGCGGCCTACATCACGGAGGAACTCGGCTGAACCGGATCGGCGCCCAGGGCCGATCCGGCAGACCGCGCCATTGGTTTCCGGCGCGGTCGCGAGGCGTCATTCGCCCGGCGTAAGCTGGTGGATCATCCCTTCATCCACCGCGGCGTAGAGGCTGCCGTCAGGCCCGAGCACCAGCGACCGGAAGCGGCCGGATTCCATCGGCAGGGTCATCTCCGTCACGTCGACAACCGACAGATCGTCGTCGAGTTCGATCACGTCGATGCGCTGGCCGATCGGGGTGCCGCCGAACCCGATGCCCATGAGCCCGACCGCAAGGGCGCCGTCCCACTCTTCCCACGCCTCGCCCTGCAGGAAGGTGGCCGAGGACATCCCCTGCGACCAACCGTTGTTCGTCCAGATCGGCGGCATGGCGTCGGGATAGGTCTCGAAATCGGTCATTGGCATGAAGGCCGCCCGCTCATACCTGTTCATGCCTTCCATCTGGTTCGGCATGTAGCCGCAGTAATCGTCCGGGCACTCTCCGCGTCCGGCCATGTTTTCGCGGGGATCCCATCCGCCGTTGCCTCCGTTCTCGAGCACGGTGATCTCGTCGGAATGCCACGGCCCGTGTTCGGTGATGATCGGCGTGCCGGTTTCGGGATGGAAGGCGATGCCCTGCACGTTGCGGTGCCCATAGGTGTAGGTCCGGGGATCGAATCCCTCGGGCGGCGCGTTCTCCGGAGCCGCGTTGCCGTCGGTGTCGATGCGCAGCACCTTGCTGCCCATCAGGGTGGGGCTCTGCGGTATCTCCGGATTGTGGTTGTCGCCAGTGGTGAGGTACAGATACCCGTCATCCGGGTTGAACCGGACGCGGCCCCCGTTGTGCGCTCCCGGATCTCCGAAGGGATGATCCGTCGGCTCCATCTTGTAGGGAACGTCGTCCACGATGTCGGTGCGGTCCGACACGTCGGTGAAATCGTCGGTCACGACGAGACGCATCAGCCGGTTGGTGTGCGGATCCGACATGTCGGACGTCGAGTAGACGTAGATCCTGCGGTTGTCGTCGAAGCCCGGATCGACCGCGACTCCCATCATGCCGCCCTGGCCCTCGCAGAAGAGGTCTTCGGCGGTGCTCGCATATCCTTCGCTGCCGCTCATCCCGAGCAGGCGGTTCACGTCGCCCGATGGCATCCGCACCGACAGGCCTTGGCACTTCTCGGTGAAAAACAGCGTCCCGTCGTCGAGGAACGCCATGTCCCACGGGTTTTCGAGACCGTCCATCACGATGCTGTGCTGGAGGCTCGTCGTGTTCATTCCCGACTGTGCGGTCGCCACGATCGGTGAGGCACCGACAAGCGTGACCGCGACGAGCGGCAAGAGCCGGCTTGCGCGTCTTCTGGGGTGTGGCTGGAACATGAGATCCTCCTTTGGTTTCCGTGAAATCCGCATGGCCCGCGGCGCCGCGTCCGGGGCCCTGCGCAAATTGGGCGCGAACCGGCCGATCAGGCCGTGCCGGCGAAGACGGCTCAGTCCAGGTCGGCGTCCGTCGTGAAGAGGTAGTCCTCTCCCTCAGCGGCGGCGTGGCAACTGATGCAGCCCTGCGCCGTGCCGGCCAACGCCGTTCCATCCGGCGCCTGGTCAAGAGAGCCGTCAGGGAGATACTTCGCCCAGAACCAGTTGCCAGTATCGGGCGCGTAGCCGTCCGCGCGCCGGAACATGACCGTGACCGACGCGAGATGCTCGTCCCGGTCTCCCAGAACCTCGTCGACGGTCACCCCTTCCGGCCCGTAGTTCCGCTTGATCACCAACGCACCCGTGCGGCCTTCCAGGTCCGCCTCCGTATAGAAGGTCTCGAGCATCATCCCGTGCGGATCGGTGCCGGGATACGGGAAGGCCTGAATGGCGCCGTCTCCGGCGAGTTGCCGGTCGCGCATGACCTGCCACAACTCCGCGGCATAGTCCTGATCTTCCTGCCCGCCGAACTCCTGTGCGAATGCAAGAGTCGCGGCGAGGGTCAGCGCACCAGCGATCGTCCAAATTCTCATCTGATCCTCCTCCTCTCGGTCGACCGGACGCAATTCCGGGACCGGGCTCAACATTTCGCGGGACACTCGGTTCCGGGGGCGCCACGGGGTTTGCGGCATCTTGGGCGCCACGAACCGTGCCTGCCTCGCGACGTGAACAGGCGCTTCACCGAATTCCTGATGATCGCCGCCTCGTCGAGGGCCCCCTTTCGCAGGCGATATCGTTATCGTGCTTGTAGCCCACATGGCCGAACTGGGGATCACGCCGGGATCGAGTAGCCGGGTCGCCAGGCGCGGCGAATTGCGATGCCGACGCGAGGGTGCTTGCCGCCTGCGCCACGGTCGGGATGCGGAGATCGTGCCGACCGCCCGGGACACCTGTGTTCGGGGACTTGGGGACAGGGGGCGTCGCGGAGCGGCCGACGCGACGAGCCTAAGCGGTGCGAGGACGTTCCGGCCAATCAGGTCCGATCACGATCGCGCGGCGGGGACGTGCGCGCCACGTGATGTTTCAAGCCGTGGCGCAGGCGTGAGGAAGTTTGTGTAGCCCGCCGCCCGCACATTGCG
>CAYTBD010000158.1:0-5932 GCA_964435755.1 uncultured Rhodobacterales bacterium | reverse complement strand
CGTCACCATGGTCGAGATCGACGCCGGTGTCGTGGCGTTCTCGCGCGCGCACCTGCCGGGGATCAGCGCCGGCGCCTTCGACGACCCGCGTCTCGATCTGGTGATCGCCGACGGCGCGGCCTTCGTGGCCGAAACCGATGACCGGTTCGACGTCATCATCGTTGACTCCACCGATCCTGTCGGTCCCGGGGAGGTGCTGTTCACCGACACCTTCTACGGCCGAGCGAAGCGATGCCTCGCCGACGGCGGCATTCTCGTCACCCAGAACGGGGTGCCCTTCCTGCAGGGCGGGGAACTCACGGCGACGATGCGGGCCTTCGAGGCGCTCTTCACCGACTGGACCTGCTATCTCGCGACCGTGCCGACCTACGCGGGCGGTCCGATGGCCTTCGGGTGGGGGACGGACGGCACGTCGCGGCAGGTGCCGCTCCAGACGCTGAAGGACCGCTTTGCGGCCTCCCGCGCGCGCACGGACTACTACACGCCCGAGGTTCACACGGCCGCTTTCGCGCTGCCGGGATATGTCGCGCGGCTGCTCCCGTAGCCTCGCGGCCGGCCGGCGCGATCATCCGCGTCCCGGCCGCTATTCTTCCATGCGGCGCCGGAAGAGCAGCGATTCGATCGTGTAGACGAGGATCGCGATCCCCATCGCGCCCACCGCCGCGATGGCGAGGAAGATGATCACGTCGATCGGCCCGCCGATGTCGCGGAGCCGGGAGTCCGTCACGGCCATCACGAAGACGACGGCAAGCACCGCGCCCACCGGCATGAAGATCTGGGCGATGAGGAACTTCCTCCAGCCGACATGCCGGTCGCGGATCAGGACGTAGAGATAGAGCACGGTGATCCCCACCGCCGCCGCGACGAGGCTCCAGAAGAGCCACGCGCCGAAGACCTCCTCGAAGACGGCGATCATGGTTTCGAGCGTCAGTTCCTTCATCCTGCGTCCTCCTCAGGCCTTGCCGCGCAGCATCGCGTTGTAGGTCGGCTTCAGCGCCACTTCCTTCATCAGCCAGCTGATCCAGAGTTCCTCGAGCGGGGCGATCACGCCGGGGAAGGAGGGCACGAGATTGTTCTTGTAGTCGAACTCGATCAGCATCGCGCGGCCCACCCTGGTGATGAGCGGACAGGAGGTGTAGCCGCCGTATTCCTCGGTCCCGACCGTGCCCGCGATGTCGGCCACGAGGTGGTCCTCGACCACGGGCACCTGCCATTTGACGCTCGCGGCCGTCTTGCCCTTGGGCACGCCCGCGACGTCGCCCACGGCGAAGACGTCGGGGTAGCGGATATGGCGCAGCGTATAGGGATCGACCTCGACCCAGCCCTGATCGGTCCACTTGTCGGCCCAGGGCAGGGGCGAGTTGCGCACCACGTCGGGCGCCCGCATCGGCGGGATCACGTTCGTGAAGTCGTAGGGCATCTCGGCCTCGCCCTCGGGCGTGGTGAAGGTGAGGGTCTTCCGGCCCGGGTCGATGGCCTTGAGGACATGGTCGTGGACCACGTCGAAGCCGCGGTCCTCGAAGAGCATCCGAACCTTCTCGTTCACGATGGGCACGCCGAAGAGGGACTTCGAATGCGCGGCGTAAGTGATCTCGACATTGCCGCGGGTGCCCTTCCGGCGGGCGTAATCGTCGGTGAGGAAGGTGTATTTGAGCGGCGCGCCCGCGCATTTCATCTCGGTCGCGGGGCGGAAGAAGACAGCCTCGCCGCCTTCGTCGGTGAACCGGTCCATCTCGGCCCAGGTCTTCGCGGCGTAGTCGGGTCCGGCATAGACCGCGCCGATGCCGTCGCGGCCGACGAGATCGAGCGAGAAGCCCTCGATCGCGTCCCAGTCGAGCATCAGGCCCGTCGCGACGACGAGGTAGTCGTAGTCGACGCCCGTGCCGCCCACCGTGGTGACGCGCTTCGCCTCGGGGTCGATTTCGGCGGCGTACTCGGCGATCAGCTCGGCGCCGGGGGGAAGCCACTCGGTCGTCGCGCTCACCGAATAGCTGGCGGGTTTCAATCCCGCGGCGATCAGCGTGAATCCGGGCTGGTACCAGTGCTCCGCCCGGCCGTCGATCAGCGTGATCCGCGCGCCGTCGAGCCGCTCGTCGAGCCTGTTGGCGAGCGCGGCTCCGGCGGCTCCGGCGCCCAGGATCACGATCCGGGCCGAGGTCGGCACCTGCTGTGCCCGGGCCGGTCCGACCCCCGCTGCTGTGATGGCCGCGCCCCCGGCGAGCAGCCCGAGGACCGCCCGGCGGTCGAGTTGAAGCGAATCGCTCATCAGACCCTCCCAAAGGTTACATTCCCGAAATCGCATACAATGGGATGCCGAGCGTTGACCTGCATCAAATCCGATGTGGCCGCGGATCAGCGCGTCGGCGGGATCGAGTAGGTGAGCGAGGCCCGCGCGACAGGCGCCGCCACGTCTTCGGAAAAGATCAGCGCGTCGCCCACGGCGAGGGCCCGCCCGAGCTTCAGGAGCCGCGCCTCGCAGAAAAGGTCGGTCGCGGCGGCGGGCTTGCGCATGAAGTCGATCGCGCAGTTCGTGGTGACCGAAAGCGCCTCGGGGCCGATCATGGCGAGGATGGCGAGGTAGACGGACACGTCGGCGAGCGCGAACATCGCGGGGCCGGAGACGGTGCCGCCCGGCCGCAGGTTGCGCTCGGTGACATGCAGCCGGACACGGACCTCCATGGGGCGGACCTCCTCGACGGTGAAATCCTCCGCCACCTGCGGGAAGGCGTCGCCGAGAAACGCCTGCAGGGCGTCCCGATCCATTTTCACGTCCATCCCTTTCCCCCGTGCTTGTCCGGGCGTAGACTTCGCGGAAACGCCGAGGGAGGGCAAGATGGCGATCGTCGAACGCGAAGACCATGGTGCGGTGCGGCACCTGACGCTCAACAATCCCGACAAGCTGAACCCGCTGTCGGACGCGATGATCGCGGCGCTCCGGGCGGAGTTCGACGCGGTGGCCGGGGACGGGGCGATCCGCGCGGTCGTCCTGAAGGGGGCGGGGCGGGCGTTCTGCGCGGGCCACGACCTGCGCGAGATGACGGCCATGCGGCAGGCGGAGGACGGCGGCGCGGCGGCCTTCGCCAGGCTCTTCGACCACTGCGCGGCGATGATGACGGCGATCCGCGACGTGCCGCAGCCGGTGATCGCGCAGGTCCACGGGCTCGCGGCGGCGGCGGGCTGCCAGCTCGTGGCCTCCTGCGACATGGCGGTGGCGGCGGAGGGGACGAAGTTCGGGGTGAACGGCGTCAATATCGGGCTGTTCTGCTCCACCCCGATGGTGGCGCTGTCGCGCAACGTGCCGCGCAAGCAGGCGTTCGAGATGCTGACGACGGGCGCGTTCGCCGATGCCGGACGGGCGCAGGAGATCGGGCTCGTCAACCGGGTGGTTCCGGCCGATGACCTCGCCCCGGAGACGGAGAAGCTGGCCGAGACCGTCGCCGCGAAGCTCGGCACGGCGGTGCGGATCGGCAAGCGCGCCTTCTACGATCAGATCGAGATGGGGCTTGACGCGGCCTATGCCTACACCGGGCAGGTCATGGTGGAGAACATGCTCGACCGCGACACTGCCGAGGGCATCTCCGCCTTCCTCGAGAAGCGCAGTCCCGACTGGCGGCAGTGACCGAAGCGGAGGCGTATCTCGCCGCCATCGCTGACCCGCGGCGAAGCGCCGAGGCCCGTCGGCTCGACGCGATCTTCCGCGAGGTCACGGGCTTCGCGCCGAAACTCTGGTCGGGCCGGATGATCGGCTACGGCGCCTACGACTACACCTACGAGACAGGACACTCCGGCACCGCGCTCGCCACCGGCTTCGCCATGGCGCCGCGCCAGATCACGCTCTACATCATGCCGGGCTACACGCCGTTTCCGGAGATCACGGCGCGGCTCGGCAAGCACCGGCGCGGCAAGGCGTGCCTCTATCTCGCCCGGCTGGAGAATGCGGACGAACACGCTCTCCGCGACCTGATCCGCGCGGGCCTCGACGATCTCGCGTCTCGCTGGACGATCCGTCCGGCCTGAGCGTCAGGCGAGAAAGACCCCGACGACCACCATCATGAGGCCGAGCCCGGACACCGCGAGCGCCGCGAGGTTCAGCGCGACGACCTTCTGAAGCCGCGCCTTGAGCGCCGCGTCGTCGAGCTTCGCCCGCCGCGCGCGGACGACGGCGACGATGCACCAGGCCAGCATCGCGAGGCCCGCGAGCGTCACCGCGGCTCCGATCCAGACGACGATCTCCATGGCGTGCCTCCTTGGGACGGGCCGCGCGTAGCCGACCCGCCCGGAGGAGGCAAGGGGTCAGCCCTTCTCGGCCTTCTCGACGTTGGTCTTCACCGACAGGAAGGCGTCCGGCGTGACCGAGATCGTGTCGATCCCGAAGTTCACCAGCTTCTGCGCGAAGGAGGGATCGTTCGAGGGCGCCTGCCCGCAGAAGCCGACCTTCGAGCCCGCCTTGTGCGCCTCGCGGATCACGGTCTCGATCATCCAGAGCACCGCGGGATGGTCCTCGTGGAACAGGCCCGCCAGTTCCTCGCTGTCGCGGTCGATCCCGAGCGTGAGCTGCGTGAGGTCGTTCGACCCGATCGAGAAGCCGTCGAAGCGCTTGGCGAACTCGGCGGCCAGGATCACGTTCGACGGGATCTCGCACATGACGTACACCTCGAGCCCGTTCTCCCCGCGCTTCAGCCCGTTCTCGGCCATGACCTCGAGCACGTGGTCGGCCTCCTCGGGCGTGCGGCAGAACGGGATCATCATGACGGCATTGTCGAAGCCCATCTCGTCGCGCAGCTTTTTGATCGCCCTGCATTCGAGCGCGAAGCCGTCGCGGTAGCGCGGCGAGTAGTATCGCGACGCGCCCCGGAAGCCGATCATCGGGTTCTCTTCCTTGGGCTCGAAGGCGTGGCCGCCCAGAAGCTCGGCGTATTCGTTCGTCTTGAAGTCCGACATGCGGATGATGACGGGGTTTGGATAATGTACCGCCGCGATCCGGCTGAGCCCGCGCGCGAGCGTGTCGACGAAGAATTGCGGCTTGTCCTCGTAGGGCGCGGTGATCCGGCCGATCTCTTCCTTCGCCGCCTCGTCTTCGAGGTCGTCGTATTGCACCAGCGCCATCGGGTGGATCTGCACCGCCGAGTTCACGACGAACTCCATCCGCGCGAGGCCCACGCCCGCCGTCGGGAGCCGCCACCAGCGGAAGGCGGCGGACGGGTTGGCGAGGTTCAGCATGACGCCGGTCCTGGTGTCGGGAATGTGCGAGATATCGAGCGTCTCGACCTCGATCTCGGCATGGCCTTCGTAGACCGCGCCTTCCTCGCCGCCCGCGCAGTCGACCGTCACCTCCTGTTCGTCATGCAGGACATGTGTCGCGTCTCCCGTGCCGACGATGGCCGGCAGGCCGAGTTCGCGGCTGACGATGGCCGCGTGCGAGGTGCGCCCGCCGTGATCGGTGATGATCGCGGCGGCCTTCTTCATGATCGGCACCCAGTCGGGATCGGTCGTGCCGGTCACCAGGATCGAGCCTTCGACGAACTTGTCGATGTCACGGGCATGCTCGATCAGGCAGATGCGGCCCGAGACGGCGGCGTCGCCGACCGAAAGCCCCTTGAGGATCAGCCTGCCCGGCTTCTTCACCGTGTAGGACTTGAGCGCGCCCTGTTCGACGCGGCTCTGGACGGTCTCGGGCCGGGCCTGGACGATGTAGAGCTTGCCGGTCTCGCCGTCCTTCGCCCATTCCATGTCCATCGGCTTTTCGTAATGCGCCTCGATGGTCGCGGCCATCCGGCCCAGTTCGACGATCTCCTCGTCGTTCAGGACGAAGCTCGCGCGTTCCTTCTTCGAGGTCGGGACGTTCTTGGTCATCAGCCCGTCGCCGGCGTAGATCATCTTCTTTTCCTTCGCGCCGAGCGCCTTCTCGATCACGGGCACGACGCCCTCTCGG
>CAYTBD010000157.1:0-5962 GCA_964435755.1 uncultured Rhodobacterales bacterium | reverse complement strand
TGCCAAGGCGCTTGAGTATCAGGACCGGCTGATGCCGCTGCACGAGGCGATCTTCCTCGAGCCGGGACTGGCAGGGGCAAAGTTCGGGCTGTCGCTGCTTGGTCGCTGTTCCGAGGAGGTCCGCCTGCCGCTCGTCGGCCTGACAGAGGGGACCAAGGGCGCGATCCGCGATGCGATGCGCCACGCGGGTGTCATCAACTGATCTAGCGGCAACTGATCTAGCGGCGATGATGCCCTGCGGAATGCGGCGGCATTTGTCAAACATGCCCGCCTAGACTTGCGTCCGCCAAGAGCATAGATCGCAAGCCATGTCGAAACCCAGGGACAATCCGAACTACAAGGTCGTGGCCGAGAACCGGCGTGCGCGGTTCGACTATGCGATCGAGAGCGATCTGGAATGCGGCATCCAGCTGATGGGGTCCGAGGTGAAGTCGCTGCGCGAAGGTCAGGCGAACATCGCCGAGAGCTACGCCGAGGTGAAGAACGGAGAGTTGTGGCTGGTGAACAGCTATATCGCGCCCTACGATCCCGCCCGCACCTGGGGCCATGAGGACCGGCGCCGGAGGAAGCTCCTGGTGTCCCGGAAGGAAATGGCAGACCTCTGGAACGCCACCCAGCGCAAGGGCATGACTCTTGTTCCGCTGGTCCTGTACTTCAATCACCGCGGTATCGCGAAGCTGAAGATCGGCATCGCCAAGGGCAAGAAGGCTGCGGACAAGCGCGAGACCGAGGCCAAGCGCGATTGGCAGCGGCAGAAGGCGCGGCTTCTCAAGGAACACGGCTGATCCCTTGCCAGCAGGAGGCGGTCGGAGTACCCACGATGGCGATCCTTACCCGAGGCGCGCCGATGGCTGACGATCCAAAGACACTCGTTTCGACCGACTGGCTGGCGTCCCATCTCGACGACCCCGATCTGCGGGTCATCGACGCGAGCTACTACCTTCCCGACATGGGACGCGATGCGAAGGCGGAATACGATGCCGCCCATATTCCCGGCGCCCGGTTCTTCGACATCGACGAGATCAGCGACCAGCGGTCCGAGATGCCGCACATGGCGCCGCCGGTGGAGAAGTTCGTGAGCCGGATGCGCGCGATGGGCATCGGCGACGGACATCAGGTGGTGGTCTACGACGGGGCGGGAATCTTCTCGGCGCCGCGCGTGTGGTGGACGTTTCGGCTGATGGGCAAGGCAGATGTCGCCGTCCTCGATGGCGGCTTTCCCAAGTGGCTCTCCGAAGGTCGCCCGGTGGAGGATCTGCCGCCGGTGATGCGCGACCGCCACATGACAGCAAGCCGCCAGAACATGCTGGTGCGCGACGTCACGCAGGTTGCCGCGGCCGCGAAGCTCGGCGATCACGAGATCATCGACGCGCGGTCGCCTGGCCGGTTCCGGGGCGAAGAGCCCGAACCGCGGGAGGGGCTGCGGGCGGGCCACATCCCGGGATCGAAGAACGTCCACTACCGGACGCTTCTGAACGACGACGGGACCATGAAGGAGCCCGACGAACTCGAAGCGGTATTCGATGCGGCGGGCGTGGACCTTGCGAAGCCCGCGATCACGACCTGCGGGTCGGGCGTGACGGCGGCGATCCTGTCGCTCGCGCTCGAGCGGATGGGCCGGGACCGCTGGTCGCTCTACGACGGGTCGTGGTCGGAATGGGGAATGTACGGCGACCTCAAGGTCGCGACGGGAGAGGCGTGATGCTGACGAACCTGAAAGAGCAGCCGGCGGACAAGATCCTGATGCTGGCGCAGAAGTTCCGGGAGGATCCGCGGCAGGACAAGATCGACCTCGGCGTCGGCGTCTACAAGAATGCCGAGGGGGTGACGCCGGTCATGCATGCCGTGAAGGCGGCTGAAAAGCAGCTTTGGGAGCAGGAGACGACGAAGAGCTATGTCGCCCTCGCCGGCGACCCGGCGTTCAACGCGGCGATGCGCAAGCTCGTGCTGGGCGACGCCGTGGCGGACGATCGCGTGGGCTCGGTCGCGACGCCCGGCGGGACGGGCGCCTGCCGGCAGGCCTTCGAACTGTTCCGGATGGCCTCCCCAGAGGGAACGGTCTGGGTCTCGGATCCAACCTGGCCGAACCACAACTCGATTCTGAAGTATCTCGGCATTCCAACGCAGACCTATCGCTACTTCGACGACGAGACACGGCATGTCGATTTCGCCGGTATGATGCACGACCTGCGGCACGTGAAGCAGGGCGACCTCGTGCTTCTCCACGGCTGCTGTCACAACCCGACGGGGGCGAACCTGTCTCTCGACGAATGGGGTGCGGTGGCGGATCTCATGCAGGCTTCGGGTGCGGTGCCCATGATCGACATCGCCTACCAGGGCTTTGGCGACGGACTCGAGGAAGACGCGGCCGGGACGCGGCTTCTGGCAAAGCGCCTGCCGGAGATGCTGATCGCGGCGAGCTGTTCGAAGAACTTCGGGATCTACCGGGAGCGGACCGGCGCGCTCATGGTCGTCTCGGGCGATGCGACGACCGCGAAACTCGCGCAGGCGAACCTCGCCTTTCTGAACCGGCAGAACTTCTCGTTCCCGCCAGATCACGGGGCCCGTCTCGTGACGATGATCCTGAACGACGCCGCACTCAAGGCAGATTGGAGAGCCGAGCTGGAGAGCGTCAGGACCGGAATGCTGAAGCTCAGGAAGCAGCTTGCCGACGAGCTTCGGCAACGGACGAATTCGGACCGGTTCGACTTCCTCGCGCAGCATCGCGGCATGTTTTCGCGCCTCGGCGCGACGCCCGAGCAGGTCGAGAGAATGCGCGCCGAAAACGGCATCTACATGATTGGTGACTCACGGCTGAATATCGCGGGGCTGAACGACAAGACCGTGCCGATCCTTGCAGAGGCGATCGTGGCCGCGGGGGTCTGACCGGGATCCGTGATTGAGCGACGTCACAACAAGGGCGATGCCGCAAGCACCGCCATCTATTCCGATTGCGAGCGGTACCGTTACCTCCTGACACGGACATGGGAGGAGGCCGGAGCGAAGGCGCTTTTCGTGATGCTGAATCCCTCGACGGCGACCGAGGTGCAAAACGATCCCACTGTGGAGCGATGCGAACGCCGGGCGCGGACGCTGGGCTTCGGGAGCTTCCGTGTCTGCAACATCTTTGCATGGCGGGAAACCGACCCGAAGCTGATGCGGCAGGCGAACGATCCCGTCGGGCCGGAGAACGATGCGGCCATCCGCGAGAGCTGCGACTGGGCCGATACCATCGTGTGCGCCTGGGGGACGCACGGTGCGCATCTCGGTCGCGGATACGCCGTCGAACGCCTGATGCGCGGGACGAAGCGCCCGCTCCATCATCTCGGGCTCACGAAAGACGGCCACCCAAGACACCCACTCTACATCGCCTATGCGACGCAGCCGATGCTCTGGGCCTGATCCTGATCATCAAGCATCCGGTTCGTCCGCATCGATAGGCGGAAGGGGCGCGATGGTGGATGGATCGCCTGGAGGCGTGTCCTCCGCATCGGGGTCGGCGGGCGCAGTCTTGGCGCTGTCGGTCTGTTGAGGGAAATCGTCCGGTTCTTCGGGATCCGTCGGCGTCAGGATATCTTCGTCGTCCTCCTGGAGCGCATCTGTAAGGGGCATGATGATCGGCTGCGTGTCCAGTTCGGCGATCGCCAGGAAGATGTCGTCGACCGGGAGCAGGTCCAGCCCGGGAAAACTGAGGGAAGAAGTCTCGGTCCCGATCGTTATCTCGAGCACGGCCTCCTTGGAAGATCCGGCTTCCGCCAGGTCGAAGTCCCACGTGTTGGAGGTGAGAAGCAGCCGATCCTCTCCCGGAGCGAACCTATCGATTGCATGATCGCCCGCGCCGAGGATGTACTCGTAATCGACGGGCCGATGTGGGCCGGCGGGTTCCTCGGCATCGGGCGGATTGTCGGGATCGTCGAGCAGATCGGCCTCGTTTGGCTGGTCTTTTGGTTCGCCCTCTGCGACCGCGTCCATTTCGGGATCCCCGCCGCCATCGCCGCTCATGAGAGCCAGGACCGGGCCCATCGCCGCAATCAATCCAAGTAAGGCAACTCCCGTCATCATGGCCTCGACCCCGCTCCACCCCAAGCGAGAGGCTAGAGGGACAGGCTTGCTGTCTGGCTGAGGAAATCCCTAGAGTTGTAGGAGATCACTCAGGCTGGCGGATGGCATCTGAAATGCGGGGGTTCGAGAAAAGCAGCATCACCGTGGACGGCGTGAGCCTTGCGGTGAACCGGGGCGGCTGCGGTCCTCCGCTGTTTCTGCTTCACGGTTATCCGCAGAACCATATGGCCTGGGCCCGCGTCGCCCCTGCATTTGCCGAACGCTTCGAGGTGATCGTCCCCGACCTGCGTGGCTACGGCGCCAGCGACGCGCCGCCTGACGATGAAGCGCACACTGTCTATTCCAAGCGCCAGATGGCGCTCGATATCGTCGCGATCGCGGATGCACTCGGCCACGACCGGTTTGCGGTGCTCGGACACGACCGGGGCGCAAGGGTCGCCTACAGGCTCGCACTCGACCATCCGGCGAGGTGCAACCGTGTCGGGATCATCGAGATCGTGCCGACGGCGGACTTCTGGGCGGCGTGGAACGCGGAACTCGCCATGAAGGCCTATCACTGGACGTTTCTAGCCCAGCCGACACCGTTGCCGGAGACGCTTGTTTCGGCAGATCCCGACGGCTACATCGAGCATACGCTGAGGAGTTGGACGCGGGACAAGACACTCGACGTGTTTTCACCCGAGGCGCTGGACTCCTACAGGCGCCAAGCCCGCGATCCGGCGCATCTTGCCGCCATGTGCGCCGACTACCGCGCCGGGGCCACGACCGACCGCGCGCTCGACGAGGCAGACCGGCGCGCAGGAAGGTCGATCGTGGCGCCACTCATGTTTCTCTGCGGTGACGACGGATTTCCGGCGCAGAGCGGCGACCCGGCCGCGGTCTGGAAAGCCTGGGCCGCCGACGTACAGACGGCGACCTGTGTCAGCGGGCACTTCGCGATGGAAGAGAATCCGCGTGCCGTTGTCGACACGTTCCTTCCATTCTTCGAGTGAGGCTTTCCGCGCATGGCGCGGCGCACTAGGCTCTCCATCATGGAAGGGACAGGCATGGACGCGGCCGACACCGAATTGAAGCACGAGATCGCGGCGCTCCGCAAGGAACTGGAGCGGCTCAACAACCATCGCTTCATCCGGGTTCAGAACTCGGTGCCGCGCCTCATCGGCTTCCAGT
This sequence comes from uncultured Rhodobacterales bacterium, assembly GCA_964435755.1. GTDB lineage: Bacteria > Pseudomonadota > Alphaproteobacteria > Rhodobacterales > Rhodobacteraceae > DAINOF01. The sequence goes on along the minus strand of CAYTBD010000157.1, from coordinate 730 downwards.
TTCTCCGCGGTCTCGCGCTGGGTCTCGGGACGGTGGTCGGCGCGTCCGTGCTGGTGTCTATCGTCGGCTATTTCTTGGCCCAGATCGAGTTCCTGCCGATCATCGGCGATTGGGCGGCGAGCATTGCCGAGCAGATCGGCGAGGAGATTCGCGAGGATCAGGGCGCGGAGCCGTGAGCCGGCAACGATAGTCCTTTTCTTTCGGGACCAAATCCGCTATGCGCCCCCATCCGTGCGAAAGCCCGCTTTTGCCGGTGATCCTCCACGGGCCCTGCTGGACGACATCCCGGCTTGCGCCATGACCTCTTTTGAAAGGAGACCCCGATGTCGATTACCGCTGAGGAAAAACAGCGAATCATCAAGGAATACGGCGCCAAGGACGGCGACACCGGCTCGCCGGAAGTCCAGGTAGCGATCCTGTCGTCGCGTATCGCGACGCTGACCGAACACTTCAAGACGCACGCCAAGGACAATCATTCCCGGCGCGGCCTGTTGAAGCTGGTCGCTCAGCGCCGCAAGCTGCTCGACTACGTCAAGGGCAAGAACGAAGCCCGGTATCAGGAACTGATCCAGCGCCTCGGGCTGCGCCGCTGAGTATGACAGGACGCGCCCCACGGGGCGCGTTTCCACATGAAGGATCCGACGTCCGTGCCACCGGGCCTCGCGGTGCGGGCAGGATGAAAACGGAAGACCGAGGTCAGGGGCAATGGGGCCCCTACGCAAACGGGCGA
>CAYTBD010000156.1:1944-5977 GCA_964435755.1 uncultured Rhodobacterales bacterium | reverse complement strand
CCGGGTCTGGATCGTCTCTCCCACCACCTGCATGGCCACGCTCAACACCATGCGCGCGATCCTCAAGGACGCCCGGATGCGGGAACAGGCGGGCGCGATCCGCAAGACGCTGAAGCAGCTTCACCGCGACGTGGAGATCGTGGTCGAGCGCGTGGGCAAGCTCGACACCCACTTCCGCCAGGCGCGCGAGGATCTCGACGGGATCACGACGGCGGCCGAACGCGCGGGCAAGCGCGCAGAGCGGCTCGACAATTTCGACTTCGAGGACCTCTCCCCGGAGGATGCCGCGCCGCTGCCGCTCAAGGCGGGCGAATAGCCGGACCGGGACGGAGAGTGGAACGACAGTCGCGGCCCCGAGTTGCCGGGCCATGGGATGTCGAGGAAAAGACCGGGCACGAACTCTTCCGGGCGCTGTTGCAATGGTGGTGCTGGCTATCTGGGCCGCACCGCTCGCGGCTCAGGAACGTGCCAGAGCCGGCGCGGAGCCGCAGATCGCACCCTGGCTCGAGACCGCGGTCCACTGGACGATTCGCGGGATCGAGATCGTGGGCATCCTCACCATCGTGATCGGCGGTCTCGCGGCGATCGCCGTTTTCCTGCGGCGGACGGTCCGAGACGGCCCATCCGAGCGGATCTACCGCGACTTCCGCTCCAGCCTCGGACGATCCATCCTGCTTGGCCTGGAATTCCTCGTCGCCGCCGACATCATCGCCACGGTCGCGATCGATCCGACGCTGGAAAGCGTCGCGGTGCTGGCGGGTGTCGTGGCGGTGCGGACCTTCCTCAGCTTCGCGCTCGAGGTCGAGATCGACGGCAAGTGGCCGTGGCGCAAAGGCGAGGGCTGACCCGGAGGCATGTGCGCCGAATGCGAACGCCGCCCCGAAGGGCGGCGCGCGGCGATCAACCGACCTGTCGGCTCAGAAGCCGAGGCCTTCGTACTTCTTCTTGAACTTCGACACGCGGCCGCCCGTGTCCATGAGCCGCGAGGTGCCACCGGTCCAGGCCGGGTGCACCGACGGATCGACGTCGAGTGACAGCGTGTCGCCCTCCGCGCCCCATGTCGAGCGCATCTGCACGACGTCGCCGTTCGTGAGCTTCACGTCGATCACGTGGTAATCGGGATGAGTGTCTTTTTTCATGGGTCCCGTCCTTACGCTTTCGCGCCGTTCTGCGGCTTGTAATTGGAATCCTCGGCGATCCGTGCGGATTTCCCGCGGCGCGACCGGAGGTAGTAGAGCTTCGCGCGCCGAACGCGGCCGCGACGTACGACGGTGATCGAGTCGATGTTCGTCGAGTGCAGCGGGAACACCCGCTCCACGCCTTCACCGAACGAGATCTTCCTGACGGTGAAGGCACCGGCGATCCCGTTGCCGCCCCGGCGGCTGATGCACACGCCTTCGTAGTTCTGCACGCGCGTCCGCGTGCCTTCCGTCACCTTGTAGCCGACACGGATCGTGTCGCCCGCCTTGAAATCCGGTATCGTCTGGCCGAGCGCGGCGATTTGCTCGGCTTCCAGTTCCGCGATCAGATTCATCTGACCAACTCCTATGCTGCCCGCGGTATTTCCGCGAAGATCTGCGCGCCCCAGAGCTCTCGGTCTTCTTCCGGGTCCGTCTCGGGACCTGCCCGATCGCCCGCCAGAGTGTAGGTCGACGTTCCTTCAGAGACGCGGGCGCGACCGGTCTTGGAGCCGAGAAGAATAGGCCTGCCGCGATGCGCCCGGGCCCGCAGGCCCGAACGGCCGGCGAGCCTGCGCCGTATAGGGGGAGAGCGCGCGCGGATCAAGTCCGAACTTGAGGCGAGACCGCCATCGCGCAAGAGGGGCTCCGCCCCGTCGCCTGCGGCGACTCCCCGGGATATTTGAAGCTCGATGGAGGATCTTAGGCCGCGCTTAACCCTGACCGGTGAGTCTGGTTCCGCGGTACAGGCGGGGACGCCGATGACCGCGCTCGGTGGAGGCGGGCCGATCGGCTCTCCCGCCGCGGGGGCGGTTCCGGGCGAGCCGTCCCCGCTTCCATCGAGCCCGAAGTATCCCGGGGGGCCGACCGAAGGGAGGCGGGGGCAGCGCCCCCTCAGTCCTCGGACGCGCGCGCGCGGTAGGCCTCCCAGAGATCGGGCCGCCGCTCGCGCGTCAGCGTCTCGGACATCTCCCGCCGCCAGCGCGCGATGGCCGCGTGGTTTCCCGACAGGAGAATCTCCGGGATGTTCCGGCCTTCCCAGGCCGCGGGCCGCGTGTACTGCGGATGCTCGAGCAGCCCTTCCGAGAAGCTCTCTTCCTCGGTCGAGGCGACGTTTCCGAGCACACCGGGCCGGAGCCGCACCGTCGCGTCGATCACCGCCTCCGCCGCGATCTCTCCGCCCGTCAGGACGAAGTCGCCGAGGCTCACCTCCTCGACGCCGAAGTGTTCGAGAGCCCGCTCGTCGACGCCTTCGAACCGCCCGCAGATCAGGGTCATCCCGTCGGCCGCCGCGAAGCGCCGCGCCGTCGCCTGGTCGAATCGCCGCCCCCGTGGCGACAGGTAGACCAAGGGCCAGAGCTTGCGGTCCTCCGGCACGCCCCGCTGCGCGAAGCGGATCGCGCGGCCGAGGATGTCGGGCCGGATCACCATGCCGGCACCGCCGCCCGCCGGGGTGTCGTCGACATTCCGGTGGCGCCCCTCGCCGAAGGTCCTCAGATCCACGGTCTCGAGCCGCCAGAGTCCCTCGTCGAGCGCACGCCCGGTGAGCGACTGTCCCAGCATGCCGGGGAAGGCGTCGGGGAAAAGCGTTACGATCCGGACCCGCCACGCGCCGGCAAGGTCGGGCGGGTCCGTCATCAGGTCGCGGGGCTCGCGGCTCGGCCTCGCGGCGATCCGTCCGTGGGATTTCGGGGGAGTGTCGCTCATGTCCGTCACCTGCCGACCGGGGCAGGGCGGTCATATCGGCCGGCCGCGCCTCCCGCAACCGACCTCAGGCGATCGCGATGACACCCAGAAGCACAAGGAGGAACAGGACGAGGACCACGGCGATCAGGATCTTCGCCCCGGTCAGCGCGACACCGGAGAGCGTTCCGAATCCGAGAAGCGCCGCGACCGCGGCGATCACCAGAAGTATGAGAATGAGTTCGATCATGGTTTCCGGCAGCCTTTCCAAAAAGAAATTCCGGAAAAGCAACGGGCCGGCGCGGGTGGAGGTTCCTGCGGCCTCAGCGTTCGGGGAACAGTCCCTCCGGCGGATCGGCGACGATCCGCCCCGCCGCGAGGTCCACCGTCGGCACGATTTCGAGCGTGAACGGAACGAGGACGGTGGTGGTCAGCCCCGGTCCTTGCACTTCGAGCAGATCGCCGGCGCCATGATTCAGCACGGCCTTCACGCGGCCCAGCACGGCACCGCCCGTATCTGTCACCTCGAGACCGATCAGGTCCGCGTGATAGTACTCGTCGTCCGGCAGGTTCGGCAGCGCGTCGCGTGGCGCATAGAGGCGGACGCCGCGAAGCGCGTCCGCCTGTTCCTTCGTCGCGACGCCGGAGAGGCGCGCGGAGAGGCCGTTCTTGACCTGCCCCGTCACCATGACCTCGAAATGACGCGCGCCGTCCTCGGACCAGAGCGGTCCGTAGGCGGCGATATCCTCGGGCAGGGCGCAGAAGCTCTTCAGCCGCACCTCCCCCCGGACGCCGAAGGCGCCGGCGATCGCTCCGACGCAGACACGGTCCTCATCCATGGCACACGCGGCGGGATCAGCCGCGGATCACTCCGCGGCCTGTTCCTCGTCCCCGGTGGTGGTCGTCTCGGCCGGGGCGTCCTCCTCGGCGGGCGCGTTCGCGGCTTCCGCTGAGGCGGCGGCCTTCGCGGCTTTCTCTTCCGCGCGCTCCTGCGCGGCCTTGCCCGGCGTGCCCTTCTTGAGGTTCGCGCGCTCCTTCTTCTGGACGACGCCCGCGGCCTCGAGGAAGCGGCTCACCCGGTCGGTCGGCTGCGCGCCCTTGTCGAGCCAGTGCTGCACGCGGTCGATGTCCATCTTGACCCGGTCCTCGCTGTCCTTGGGAAGCAGCGGCTT
>CAYTBD010000156.1:0-1934 GCA_964435755.1 uncultured Rhodobacterales bacterium | reverse complement strand
GTAGGTGCCGACGATCTCGATGAAGCGCCCGTCGCGGGGCATCCGCGAATCGGCGGCGACGATGGAATAGTGCGGGCGCTTGTTCGAGCCGCCGCGCGCAAGACGGATTTTCATGGCCATGGTGTTGATCTCCTTAGGTTATCTTTGGTGCTTCTTGTGATGCTGGATGACTTCCTGGATCACGAAGGCCAGGAAATTCTTGGCAAATTCCGGGTCGAGGTCGGCTTCCTTCGCCAGCCATTCGAGCCGTTCGATCTGTCGCTCCTCCCGCTCCGGATCAGACGGCGGAAGCCCGTGCTCGGCCTTGAGCCGGCCCACCGCCTGGGTGTGCTTGAAGCGCTCGCCCAGCGTGTAGACGAGGATCGCGTCGAGCCGGTCGATCGAATCGCGATGGCTCGCCAGAAGCTCGGCCGCGCGGGCCGCGTGGTCGGTCATGCCTGGTCTCCGGGCAGGGGGTGACGGTAGACGAGCGTTGCCGCGTCGCCGAAGTCCGGCGCGGGGGCCGACGAGTCCGGCAGCGCGCCGAGACGTTCCGCCAGCCGGATGGACCGCGTGTTGCCGGGGTCGATGTAGCTCACGGCGGTCTCCCACCCGAGATCGCGGAAGGCATGGTCGATCGTGGCGCGGGCGGCCTCGCGGGCATACCCCCTGCCTTCGGCGTCGGCGGGCCAGACGGTCCAGCCGATCTCGCGCTCGGGCCAGCCCTCGGGATACCACGGCCCCGCGTGGCCGAGCGGCGTGTCGCTGCCTTTCCGGCAGTAGACGAACGACCCGAAGCCGCGCAGCACCCACATGCCCACGATATGCCCGAAGGCGCGCCAGGCCTTCAGAGTGTCGATGTCGTCGGAGCGGACGAAGGCAGCGCGGTCGCTGAGGATGAAGTCTCGGAACGGCTCCCAGTCGCCCTTGCCGGGGGCGCGAAGGATCAGGCGCTCGGTCTCCAGGACGGGGGTGTCGACGAGGTGCGGGGTCATATGCAGGCTCCAGGCTGCGGGTGGCGCCAGATCAGCAATTCGCCGAGGCCCGGATGCGCAAAGCTGCCGTCGCGTTCCGCGCCCATGCGCTGGGCAAGCGCGATCGAGCGCACGTTGTCGGGCGCGGTGCAGCTGACGATCGTGTCCCATCCCAGCACGTCGTAGGCGTAGCGCCGCGCGGCCTCGGCCGCCTCCTGCGCGATCCCGCGTCCTTCCGCCGCTTCGAACAGCGACCACGCGATCTCGGGTTCCGGCCACTCGTCGGGATACATGATGCCGACGACGCCCATGGCCTCGCCCGAAGTCTTGTCGGTCACCATCCAGCGCCCGAAGCCGCGCAGGTGCCAGTGCCCGACCAGCGCCGCAAGTCTCTGGAACGACTCGCCGCGCGAGTAGGGGCCGCCCACCCCGCGCGCGCGTTCGGACGCGCAGAATTCGGCATAGGGCTCGAAATCCCGCCGCTCCGGCGCCCTCAGCCGCAGACGCCGGGTCTCCAGCGTCGGGATATGGATCGTCGTGCCGGTCACTTCTTCTTGCCGAAGCCCGAGAGACCGGGCGGGAGCTGCATCCCGCCGCCCATGCCCGGCAGGCCCTTGGGCAGGCCGCCCTGCGCCGACATCTCCTCGCGCGCCTTCTCGATCTGGGCCTCCGACGGCATCCCGCCCTTCATCCCCAGAAGGCCGCCCATCTGCCGCATCAGGCCCTTCTTCCCCATCTTTCCCATCTTCTTCATCATGTCCGCCATCTGACGGTGCATCTTCAGAAGCTTGTTGAGGTCGGACACCTCGAGACCGGCGCCCTTCGCGATCCGCTTCTTGCGGCTCGCCTGAAGGATCTGCGGGTTCGCCCGCTCCTTCTTCGTCATCGAGTTGATCAGCGCGACCTGCTGGCGGATGATCTTGTCATCCATGCCCGCATCGGCCATCTGACCCTTCATCTTCGCCATGCCCGGCATCATGC
>CAYTBD010000155.1:0-5978 GCA_964435755.1 uncultured Rhodobacterales bacterium | reverse complement strand
GGCCTCGATATGCTCGGCGTTCATCGCGGCCGTCTCGTACATGTCGCGCGGGCTCGCCTGATCGATGAAGATGTCGGGCAGCACCATGGAGCGGAACTTCAATCCGCTGTCGAAGACACCCTCTTCGGCCAGAAGTTGCGCCACGTGGCTGCCGAAGCCGCCAATCGCGCCTTCCTCGATCGTGAGAAGCGCGTCGTGGGTCGCGACGAGCTTCAGGATCAGGTCGCGGTCGAGTGGTTTGGCGAAGCGGGCATCGGCGATCGTGGGCGTGATTCCCCTCGAGCCGAGCGCCTCGGCGGCCGTCTCGGCCTCCTGAAGGCGGGTGCCGAACGACAGGATCGCGACGCCCTTGCCCTCGCGCACGATCCGGCCCTTGCCGATCCGGAGCGGCTGGCCGCGGTCGGGCATCTCGACGCCGACGCCCTCGCCGCGCGGATAGCGGAAGGCGATGGGGCCGTCGTCATGGGCCGCCGCCGTCGCGACCATGTGCACGAGTTCCGCCTCGTCGGCGGCGGCCATGACCACGAAGCCCGGCAGGTTGGCGAGATAGGCCACGTCGAAGGCGCCGGCGTGGGTCGCGCCGTCCGCGCCCACGAGCCCCGCCCGGTCGATCGCGAAGCGGACCGGCAGGCGCTGGATCGCCACGTCGTGCACGACCTGATCGTAGCCGCGCTGCAGGAAGGTCGAGTAGATCGCGCAGAAAGGTTTCATTCCGCCCGCCGCGAGGCCGGCCGAGAACGTCACGCCGTGCTGCTCGGCGATGCCGACATCGAAGCAGCGTCCGGGAAAGCGCTCGGCGAAGAGGTTGAGACCCGTGCCGTCCGGCATGGCGGCCGTCACCGCCACGACCTTGTCGTCGCGCGCGGCCTCCTCGATCAGCGCGTTCGCGAAGACCTTGGTGTAGGAGGGCGCGTTCGACGGCGCCTTCTTCTGCTCGCCGGTGACGACGTCGAACTTCGACACGCCGTGGCCGCGGTCGGCGGCTTCCTCGGCGGGGGCGTAGCCTTTGCCCTTCTTCGTTACGACGTGGATCAGGATCGGGCCTTCGGCGCGCGCCTTGACCGTGCGAAGGACCGGCAGAAGCACGTCCAGATCGTGCCCGTCGATGGGACCGACGTAATCGAAACCCAACTCCTCGAAGAGCGTGCCTCCCACGGTGATGTGCTTGAGAACGTCGCGCGCCCGCTTTGCGCCTTCACGGAAAGGCTCCGGCAGGAGGCTCACCGCGCCCTTGGCGGCGGCGCGGAATTCCTGGAACGGTGCGCCCGCGTAGAGGCGCGAGAGATAGGCCGACATCGCCCCAACGGGCGGCGCGATCGACATCTCGTTGTCGTTGAGGATGACGACGAGACGCTTCTTGAGGTGGCCTGCGTTGTTCATCGCCTCGTAGGCCATGCCCGCGCTCATCGCGCCGTCGCCGATCACCGCGATGCAGTCGCCGATCCCATGCTCCGGCGCGCCGCCGAGATCGCGGGCGACGGCGAAGCCCAGCGCGGCGGAGATCGAGGTGGAGCTGTGGGCGGCGCCGAACGGGTCATAGGGACTTTCCGACCGCTTGGTGAAGCCTGAAAGGCCGCCCTTCATGCGCAGCGTCCGGATCCGGTCGCGGCGGCCCGTCAGGATCTTGTGCGGGTAGGTCTGGTGCGACACGTCCCAGATGATCCGGTCGCGGGGCGCATCGAAGACGGCGTGCAAGGCGACGGTCAACTCCACCACGCCGAGGCCCGCCCCGAGATGTCCGCCGGTGACGCTCACCGCGCTGATCGTTTCGGCGCGGAGATCGTCCACAAGGCCATGCAGTTCGTCGTCGGACAAGCGTTTCATGTCGGCGGGCAGGGTGACCCGGTCGAGGTATGGCGTGCTGGGTCGGTCGCTCATGGCGCCTCCGGGCGGTTACAGGTCGCGGGCAATAACGAAGCGCGCGGCCTGCCGCAAGGTTTCCGCGCGTGCGCCGTACGGGTCGAGCGCCGCCTGAGCCTCGTCAGCCAGCGACAGCGCGCGCGCCCGGGCCCCGTCGAGGCCGAGACGCGACACGAAGGTCGCCTTTCCGGCGTCGGCGTCCTTCTGGAGCCGCTTGCCGGCCTTTGCGGCGTCACCCTCCACGTCGAGGATGTCGTCGGCGATCTGGAAGGCAAGCCCGAGAGCCGTGGCGTAGGCGCGCAGGGGGGCGGGGTCGGCCTCCGCGAGGATCGCGCCGGCCTCGGCCGACCAGCGGATGAGCGCACCGGTCTTGTGCGCCTGCAGTTCGGTGATCTCGTCGAGCGTCAGGGGGCGCGCCGCTGTTTCCGCGGCGATGTCCAGCGCCTGCCCGAGCACCATCCCCTGCGCCCCCGCCGCGGTGGCGAGCGTCGCGACGAGATCGATGCGGACCGATGCCGAGGGGTGCGTGGCCTCGCCCGCCAGAAGCTCGAAGGCGAGGGTCTGCAGGGCATCGCCGACGAGGACCGCCGTCGCCTCCTCCCATTTCCGGTGGACCGTCGGCAGCCCGCGGCGCAGGTCGTCGTCGTCCATGCAGGGCAGGTCGTCGTGAACGAGCGAATAGGCATGCAGCGCCTCGATCGCCGCCGCCGCCCGGACCGATTGCGCGTCCGGCACGTCGAAGAGTGCACCGGCCTCCATCACGAGAAAGCCGCGGAGCCGCTTGCCGCCGCGCGTCGCATAGCGCATGCCCTCGGTCACGGGCAGGTGGCCGAAGGTCGACAGCACGTCGTCGAGACAGGTCTGAACCTGATCCGCGCGCGCTGCCAGCAGGTGCCCGAAGCTCACAGACCCTCGACCGGCGCGATGCCTTTCGGCTGACCGTTCTCGTCGAGCGTGATCGCGGCGACCTTCTCTTCGGCGGCCTTCAGGCAGGCCTCGCAACGCGCCTTGAGCGTCGCACCGCGTTCGTAGAGCCGGATCGAGTTCTCGAGATCGACGTTGCCGGATTCGAGCTGGCCCACCACCGTCTCGAGTTCGGCCATCGCCTCCTCGAAGCTCATCGCGTCCACAGCCTTCTCCGTCATCCGCCCCGCTCCATCAGAACCCGTACGTGCGCCGCCGCGCTCGTCGCGAGGGCATCCAGATCATAGCCGCCTTCGAGTGTCGAGACTACGCGCCCGTCGCAGGTATCCTCGGCCACGTCGCAAAGGCGTTCGGTGACCCAGGCGAAGTCGTCGTCGGTCCAGGTCAGGTTCGCGAGCGGGTCGGCCGCATGCGCGTCGAAACCGGCCGAGATCAGCAGCAGTTCGGGCCGGTAGTCCAGCAGCGCCGGCAGGATCTCGGACTCGTAGGCGCGGCGCATCTCCGTGCCGCCGGTCATCGGGGCGAGAGGAACGTTCACGATGTTGTCGTGGGCGCCGGTCTCGTGGGCGTCCCCGGTGCCGGGAAACAGCGGCATCTGGTGGGACGACACGAAAAGCGCACGCTCCTCCGTCCACATCAGGTCCTGCGTCCCGTTGCCGTGATGGACGTCGAAATCGACGATGGCGACGCGGGTGAGGCCGTGCCGCTCCATCGCGTGCCGCGCGGCGATCGCGACGTTGCCGAACAGGCAGAAGCCCATCGCCGTCTCGGTTTCGGCGTGGTGGCCGGGCGGCCGGCAGGCGACGAAGGCGTTCGCGATCTCGCCCGCGAGGATCGCATCGACGGCGGCGATGTTGCCGCCCGCAGCGCGCAGCGCGGCCTGGTAGGAGCCCGGCGAGAGATGCGTGTCGGCATCGAGGGAGACCCAGCCATCTTCGGGGACCGCCGCGATGATGCGCTCGAGGTAGCGCTCCGGGTGGCAGAGCAGGATGTCGGAGCGGGCCGCGAGCGGCGCCTCGCGGCGATCGAGCGCGGCGAACTCCTCCGCCGCAAACGCGTGCGCGATGGCCTCGAGCCGCGCGACCCGTTCGGGATGGCCGGGCGGCGTGACGTGGCCCAGACAGTCGTCGTGCATGTAGAGAGCTGTGGTCATCTCGCGGCTTCCGCTTCATCTCGGCCCAAATACTCACGCGCGCCGCAGGCGCGCTCCTGCCCGTCGGGCTCAGTCCGTGGCCAGCATGTAACCCGCGCCGCGCACCGTCTGCAAATAGCGCGGCTGCCGCGGATCGCTCTCGAGCTTGCGGCGCAGGCGCGTGATCTGCACGTCGACCGCGCGTTCCTGCGCCTGGCCCCGGCCACGCCCAAGATCCTCGACGAGCTTGGCGCGGCTCACCGGCTCGCCGGGCGAGGCTGCGAAGATCCGCATGAGCTGCGCCTCGGTGGCGGTGAGCCTCACCGGATCGTCGCCGCGCCAGAGCTTGCCCTTGTCGACGTCGTAGCGGATCGGGCCGAGGTTCAGCACCTGCGGCGTCGCCGTGGCGGGAAGGTTTGCCGGAACGCGGCGGAGAATGGCGTTGATGCGCAGCAGGAGTTCCTTCGGCTCGAAGGGTTTCGAGAGATAGTCGTCGGCGCCGGCCTCGAGCCCCTTTATGCGGTCCTCCGTCTCGCCCTTCGCGGTGAGAAGCAGGATCGGCGTCTCGACCGTCTCGCGCAGCGATGCCGTGAAGCTCACGCCGCTTTCGCCCGGCATCATCACGTCGAGCACGAGAAGGTCGAACTCGAGCCCCTCGAGGAGGCGGCGGGCGTGGGCCGCGTCGCGGGCTGCGGAGACGAGAAAGCCGTTCCGCATCAGGAATTTCTGAAGGAGCCCGCGGATGCGTTCGTCGTCGTCGACGATGAGAAGATGTGCGTCCGGGTCGATCATCCGCCATAATCCTTCAGCGCGAGGAAATGCCGCCGCATGTCCGGATCCATCATCGCCTCGAGCACCTGGCGGAAGCCCGCCACGGCCTCGGGGCCGGCTTTCCTGTAGGCGTCGCGCATCCGGCCGCGCTGAGCGTCGGACAGCTCGCGTTCGAGCGACTGGCCCTTGTCGGTGAGGTAGAGATGGCGCTCGCGCTTGTCCTTGTTGCCGATCCGGCTTTGCACGAGCCCGTCCTCGATCAGCGTGCGCAGGACGCGGTTCAGCGACTGCTTTGTCACGCCGAGGACCGCGAGCAGGTTGTTGACGGTCGTTCCGGGGCTGCGGTTGATGAAATGCACTGCGCGATGGTGCGCGCGGCCATAGCCGTACTGCTCGAGGATGCGGTCGGGATCGGCCGTGAAGCCGCGATAGGCGAAGAACATCGCTTCGATGCCCTTGCGCAACTGATCGTCGGTCAGAAAGAGGAGGCTTTCGCCCCCGGTTCCCGCGCCGCCGCCTTCGGCCATTGTTCCCTCGCAGCTCAATTCTTGCAGGAGTTTATGTCAGTCTTGTTGACATTCCAAGAATCAATTGCTAGCGATCTTCGAATTTTGCGCAACATTATGTCCGAAGCGGACTTAAATTGCGCAACAAATGCAAACCTGCTCGGCAGGACCATCACGGAGGGGATCAGCGATGGCAGGCGCATACGACGATCGCGACGGCACGATCTGGATGGACGGCAAGCTGGTGCCGTGGCGCGATGCGAACGTGCACGTCCTGACCCACGCAATGCACTACGCCTCGTCGGTCTTCGAAGGGGAGCGCGCCTATGGCGGCAGGATATTCCTGTCGCGGGCGCATTCCGAGCGGCTGAGAAAGTCGGCAGAGATGATCGACTTCGAGATCCCGTATTCGGTCGACGAGATCGAGGCGGCCAAGGCCGAGGTTCTGAAGGCCAACGGGTTCACGGACGCCTATGTTCGCGCGGTCGCGTGGCGCGGCGCGGGCGAGGACATGGGCGTCGCGGCCCGGCGCAATCCCGTCCGGGTGGCGGTCGCGGCGTGGGAGTGGGGCAACTACTACGGCGATGCCAAGATGAAGGGCGCAAGGCTCGACATCGCGAAGTGGCGCCGGCCCGATCCGGCCACTGCGCCTTCCCAGGCGAAGGCGGCGGGCCTCTACATGATCTGCACGATGTCGAAACACGCCGCCGAGGCGAAGGGCTGTTCGGATGCGATGATGTTCGACTACCGCGGCTACGTGGCCGAGGCGACGGGCGCCAACATCT
>CAYTBD010000154.1:0-5984 GCA_964435755.1 uncultured Rhodobacterales bacterium | reverse complement strand
CTTGTGCCGGCCATTTTCCAACGCATGCGTTGCGGCATGGAACGTCTTGTAATCAGGGCATTTTCGTGAGGTTGGCTCCGGCGGTAGGATTCGAACCTACGACCAATTGATTAACAGTCAACTGCTCTACCACTGAGCTACGCCGGACCACCGGCGCGGATATAGCAAGGGTCCGGGCGGGGGTAAAGTGCTCTGCCGGCAAAAAAGAGGTCAGCCGTCGGCGCGGCGCCGGAACCGTGCCTCCGACGACAGCGAGGGCTCGGCCGTGATCCGCTTTTTCTCCACGAGGTCAACGAGATGGGCGAGGACGTTACGCTGCGCGGCGGGCAGCATCGCGGGGTCGATGTCGGTATAGACGCGGGCCGTGATCTCGGCGGCACCGCGCGGTGTGTCGTCCAGCGCGCCCAGGATCGCCGCCTCCCGGTCGCGGCGATGGGCGATCAGCCAGCCGAGCCGGCCGGCGGGATCGCGGACCGGCGCGCCGTGGCCGGGGTAGAACACGCGGGACCGGCGCGCCCGGAGGCGCTGCGACGTCGCCATGAAGGCCGCGACGTCCCCGTCGGGGGGCGAGACGAGGGTCGAGGCCCAGCCGAGAACGTGATCTCCCGAAAACACCGCGTCGCCGAGCGCGAAGGAGAGGTGACCGGCGAAATGCCCCGGCGTGTGGAGCACCTCGAGCCGGAGGTCTCCGACGGCGATCCGGTCGGCCTCCGCCAGGGTCCGGTCCGGCCGGAAGCCCTCGTCCACGCCTTCGCCGCCCCCGAGGCCGCCCGTCGCGGCGAGGCGCGCCATCACGGGGCTGCGGCCGGCCTCGGGCGGGCCGAAGGCGCAGACCGGTGCGCCCGTCTCCCGCGCGAGGCGCCGGGCGAGCGGCGAGTGGTCCCTGTGCGCATGGGTGACGAGGATCGCGGAGAGCCGCGCGGTCCCGATGAGCCCCAGAAGCGCTGCCAGATGCGCGGGGTCGTCCGGCCCGGGGTCGATCACGGCGAGCTCATCGGTTCCGACGAGATAGGTGTTCGTCCCCCAGAGGGTCATCGCCGAGGGATTGGGCGCGAGGACGAGCCGGACGCCCGGTTCGAGATCCACCGGTTCCCCGGGGTCGGGACGCTCCATGCGCTCTTCCTCTCCGCGCGGCCTCTCACTAGGGTCCATGCCATGAAACTCGCCTGGCTGAAAGCGTACACGCCGCGGTCCCTGATGGGGCGGGCGGCGCTGATCCTGCTGCTCCCGATCGTGACGATCCAGCTCGTCGTCGGCGTCGTGTTCATTCAGCGCCACTACGAGAACGTCACGCGCCAGATGACGCAGAACATCATGCTGGATCTGCGCTACATCGCCCGCGAGATCGACGGCGCCGCCGACGCCGCGGCGGCGCGCAGCGCGCTCGAGCCGGTTCTCGGGCCGCTGCAGATCGACGTGGCCTTCGATCCGGGGCCGGCGGCCGACAGACGGCACTGGTACGATCTCTCCGGGCGCGTGCTGATCGAGACGCTGAGCCGTCTCGACGGCGTGACCGGGGTCGATCTCGTCGCCGATCCCGGCCGGGTCATCTTCGGACTGGAGACGGCGCACGGTCCGGTCACCGGGACCTTCGAGCGCGGCCGCGTCGTCGCCCGCAACCCGCACCAGCTTCTGGTGCTTATGGTGTTCGTCTCGCTCGTCCTCACGCTGATCTCGTTTCTGTTCCTCAAGAACCAGATCCGCCCGATCCGGCGGCTCGCCGAGGCCGCGCAGGACTTCGGGCGCGGCCGGTCGGTGCCCTACCGGCCGTCCGGCGCGACCGAGGTGCGGGCGGCGGGCAGCGCGTTTCTCGACATGCGCCAGCGGATCGAACGGCATATCGAGCAGCGGACGCTGATGCTCTCGGGGGTCAGCCACGACCTGCGCACGCCGCTCACCCGGCTGAAGCTGGGCCTGTCGATGCTGGAGGGCGACGCGGACGTGGAGGATCTCAAGCGCGATGTCGACGACATGGAGCGGATGCTCGACACGTTTCTCGACTTCGCGCGGATCGGCGCGCTCGACGATCCCGCCGAGGTCGATCCGGTCGCCTTCGCCAGGGACGCCGTCGCGGACGCGGCGCGGGGCGGGGGCGCGGCGGTGTTCGCGGGATCGGAGGGTGGGGGCGTCGTGTCGATCCGTCCGATGGCGGCGCGCCGGGCGCTCGACAACCTGATCGGCAACGCGCTGCGCTACGGCAGCCGGGCCGAAGTGTCGGTGTCGCTGATGGACCGCTCGGTGCGGTTCACGGTCGAGGACGACGGTCCGGGGATCCCGCTCGAGGCGCGCGAGGTCGCGCTCAGACCCTTCGCCCGGCTCGACACCGCGCGCAACCAGAACAGCGGCACGGGTGTCGGGCTCGGCCTCGCCATCGCCGCCGACATCGCGCGCCAGCACGGCGGGGTTCTGCGGCTCGGCGAGAGCGAGCGGCTCGGCGGGCTGAGGGCGGATCTCGTGCTCGCCCGGTAGAGCCTGCCGCGCAAAGGCGGGACATGCGACCCAAGGCGGGACACGCCGGCGCGCTCCGCCGACCGTCCGCAGGGGAAGGCCCTCAGCCCGTCGCGAAGAGCGGAAAGCTCACGCCGAGCGACCAGGCAAGGATCAGCCCCAGCGCCAGCCCCACGGGAAGCGGCCCCGCGCGCTGCCCGACCCAGCGGCCCATGAGGCCGAAGACGATGAAGAACAGCACGATCACCGGCAGGATGATCGCGAGAAAGAACAGCCGTTCGAAATCGAGCGCCACCGCGAGCGCGAGCGATCCGAGCACCGCCGCGCGCGCGCCGAGACGGCGCAGCAGGCCCGCGTCCGTCCCGAGCGTCGCGAGCGCGTCCGCGAGCATGTAGGGGACCGCGCCGAGCGCGAGCGCGGCGATGATCGGCAGGCGTTCGGGGACGGGCACGAAGTTCGCTCCGTAGCGGTCGAGAGCGAGCCCGAAGACGCCGAGCCCCCAGAGCAGAAGCGCCCCGGCGGCGACCGGGCGGAGCGGGCCGAAGCGCAGCCCCGCGCGGCGCAGGAGAAGGAGTTGCAGCAGGCCCTGTATCGCGAGGTGGATCGCGAGGTAGTCGGCGACGAGAACCGGCAGGACGCTCACCTCGATCCGGGTCGCGACAAGCGGCGCCACCACGGCGGGGAGGGCGAGCGCGACGAGGTAGGCCCGCGTCGTGATCGGCGCGGGGGCAGGGCGGGCGCCCCGCAGAAGATCGGCCAGCGGCCAGGCGAGGGCGACGATGCTCGCCAACAGGAGCGCGAGCCAGCGCCCGATCGTCGCCACGTCCGACGCGCTGTCGCGGTCGAAGACCATGTCGAGCCAGTCCCGGGCCTCGGCGAGCGCGGTGCGGCTGTAGAGGACGCCGACATGCTCCACATTGGGCGCGACGACGGCGCGGCGGACGACATCGCCCGCGCGAACGGTCTCGCCCTCTTCGGCCTCGGGGTCCACCAGCCGGACCGCGTCGAGCGCCGCCTCGCGGAGATAGCCTTCCCACTCCCCGGTGATGGCGATCAGGCGCTGCGGCTCGTCGGCGCTCACGGCCTCCGAGAACATCGAGACCCCGACGACGGCATCGACGCGCGGGTCGGCGACCGCCGTCCGCACGATCACGTCGGTCGCCATCGAATGGCCGAGAAGCGCCACACGCCCGTCGACGCCCGGAAGCGCGAGCCCCGCGTCGATCACCCGCCGGGTCTCGTCGATGAGACGCTGCGTCGTCCCCTCGATCCGGGTCACGTCGCCCGACATCGGAACGGGGTTGCGGCCGTGCCCCTGGTAGTCGAAGGCCACCACGACATAGCCCGCCCGCGCGAGGGTGAGGGAAAAGGCCTGCATGAGCGGCCGCGATCCGGCGAAGCCGTGCGAGACGACGACGAGCGGCGCGGGCCCGGCGTCTTCGCTCTCGCGATAGAGCGTCGCCGGCGTCGATCCCACGTCGAACCCGGTGATCTCGAGCCCCGCGCGCGGCTGCTCGAGTTGCCACACCGACACCAGCGCCGCCAGCAGCGCGATGACGAAGACCGCCCGTTTCCACCGTGTCGCCGTGCCGTTCATCCGCGATCCCGTTCTCGTCCGACCCGAGACATAGCGAGATTCGCAGCCGGCGACAGGTCCGATCAGACCGCCGCGATCCACGCCTCGCCGGGTTTGCGGAACCCCTGTGTGCCCGCGAGGTCGAATCCGCTGGCGTCGTCGCGCGCGGTGAAGCGGTCGATGCGGACGGAGGTGGCGTCGAAGGACAGCAGATTGAAGTCGTTGGGCTCGCCGCGTCCGCGCGTCGACAGCCCCGTCCCCGCCTGGACGAGGAGAAGGCCGCCGTAGGCCCGGAACGGCGCGATCCGCGACAGATGCAGGTGCCCGCAGAGGATCACGTCGGTCCCGCAACCCGCCAGCGTCGCCAGGGCCTTCTCCGCGCCGCGCGCCAGCCTCTTGCGGGTGTCGGGCAGATGCTCGAGCGGATGGTGGCCGACGACGACGTGCATCCTGTCCGGCGCGCGCTCGGCCGCGCCGCAGAGCCTGCGAACGGCGGACCGCCGGATGTGCCCGCGCTGGTGGAACAGCGGCTCGACCGTGTTCACCCCGTGGACCGCGACGGCGCCGGAATGCCATTCCGGCTCAAGGGTCTCGCCGATGTAGTGACGGTAGCGCCGCCAGGGCGCGAACACCCGCTCGGCGAGGTTGTGGAGCGGGGTGTCGTGATTGCCCGGCACGCAGAGCACGTCCGGCTCCAGCGCCCCGATGAACGTCTGCGCCGCCCGGTACTGCCCCGGCCGGGCGCGCTGCGTCAGATCGCCCGAGATCGCGACGAGGTCCGGCGCGAGACGGTTCACCGCCTCGATCAGCGGTCGCAGCAGATCGGGCCGCTCCCGGCCGAAATGCAGGTCGGAGAGATGCAGGATCCGGGTCATGTCGCCTCCGCCGGCGCGATCACCTGCAGCGCGTCGGGACGCATCCGGAAGCGGAGCGGCGAGCGCAGGCGTTCGCGTTCGCCATCCCGCGCGACGAGCCGGTCGCGCCCGCGCGTCTCGATCACCACCTCCTCGCCGAACACCTGCTCGACGTCGCGGCCCGGCTCGAGGGTGCCCCATGCGAGGCGCAGCGCGTAGATCATGAGTTCGGCCCTGCCGACATCGGGCGCGAGGAAGACGGCGAAGCGGCCCTTGCGGACCTCGTCGGCGCCGTCGAGCCCGAAGGTCTCCATCTGGAAGGCGCTGCGCGCGATGAAGACCAGCGGCGTGCGCGTCCGGATCTTCCGTCCGTCCACCGTCACGGTGATGGAGAGCGGACGGTAGAGCCGCAAGAACGTCCGGATCACCGACCAGTGCGCCGCCACGCGGGACCGGCCGAAGCGGCGATAGATGCCTTCGCGCTGCTCCAGGATCGCCGGATAGATGCCGAGGCTCGCGTTGTTGAGGAAGATCCGGCCGTTGACCTCGCCCACCGGGAAAGGGCGCGGCGACCCGCGGGCGAGCGTGTCGATCGCCTCCTCGAGGTCGAGCGGGATGCCGAGGCTCCGGGCTGCGTAGTTGAAGGTGCCCAGCGGAATGATCCCCAGCGCGATGCCCGTGTCCGCGATCTCCTGCGCGATGGCGCCGATCGTGCCGTCTCCGCCGCCGGCGGCGATGGTCCCGTAGCCGGCCTCGACGGCCCGCCGGATCGCCGGGCGGAGGTCATCGCCCTTGCGGACCGGCTCGACCGCGAACCGCCCCGGATACCGGGCGATGGCCGCGTCGAGCGTCTCCTCGAAGGCTTCGTCCTTGCCGGCGCCGGATCCCTTGTTGAGGACGATGCAGACCTGGGGCCGGCCCGGCCTGGCGGCGGTCTCCGCGTCGGGAGCTGATGCGGTCGTCTCCATGAGATGAATGTTCCGGGCCCGTGAGCCTCCACAACGCGCGCCGGGGGCGTTGGTTGCAGCGCTCTGCGGCGGTGGCGGCGCATGTGGTAGGCCCGGAGGGACTCGAACCCCCAACCAAAGCGTTATGAGCGCTCTGCT